>CANJAW010000006.1:0-19078 GCA_947472215.1 Chitinophagaceae bacterium | reverse complement strand
TGAAAATAACTTGAAATTAGCTAGCGTGAATATGGCATTAATGCTCGGCCTGCCAGAACAAACCATTTTACTACCTGATTCTGCCAGTCTTATAAAAACAACTAAGGCAAAACAAATGGAAGAATATGAGCAACAGGCCCTCTTAGGAAGAAAAGAAATAAGTTCGCTATCCCTGCATAAAAAAATTGCAGCGCTAGGTGTACAATCTGTAAAAACAGACTACTACCCAACTGTGGCATTAACAGCGGGGTACATCGCAGCAAATATTCCCGGCTTTTTAACCATCACCAATGCGGTCAACGTGGGTTTAGGGGTTACATACAATCTTTCCTCCATATGGAAAACAAAGACCAAATTAGCCCAAGCAGGAGCCAGGGTTCAGCAAATAACAGCTAGCGAATTAATGCTTAGTGACCATATCCGACTAGAAGTTAATGAGGCGTATCAAGGTTATTTGCTAAGTCAAAAAAAGATAGCCGTATACCAGAAGGCGGTGGAACAGGCTACAGAAAATTTCCGCATTATCAAAAATAAATATAACAATACCCTAGCTACCGCAACTGATTTACTGGATGCAGATATAGCACAACTACAAACCAGACTCATGCTGGTAGGGGCTTCTGCTGATGCAGTGGTTGCGTTCAATAAATTATTGCAAACCGCTGGCATTTTAATCACTCAATAAAAAAATTACCCCTAATTATAAAAGATATTTTATGCAACAAAATTCAAAAGAGTCAACCATGCAATCTGAAAAAGTAATAGTAGAAGCCAAAAAAAAGAAAAGCAACGTTTTTGCAATCGTATTGATAGCGCTAGTGTCGGCTGGTGCTTGGTTTGGCATTTCCAAATACCAATATAATCTCCACCATGAAGATACCGATGACGCCCAAATAGAAGCCAATATCAGCCCAGTAATTCCAAGGGTGGCGGGGTTTGTAAAAGAGGTGCGCGTAAAAGATAATCAAATGGTTCAGAAAGGAGACACCCTTTTAATATTGGATGACCGAGATCTTGCAGTAAAAGTACAACAGGCTGAAGCTTCATTGGCAACCGCAGAAGCTAGCTTACTTGCTGCACAAAATACAACCAACGCGTCAAAGGCTACTATCACCAGTACCCAATCTGGTATTGCAACAGCGGATGCGCAAATTGATGCGGCTAAAGTTACATTATGGAGAACCACCCAAGATTTTAATCGATATGATAATTTAATTAAAGATCATTCAATAACCCAACAACAATTTGAACAGGCGGTAGCTGCCAAACAAATAGCAGAAAAACAGTTACAAATTTTGATTCAGCAAAAAAACCAAGTGTCCAAGCAAACGGCTGCAGTTACTTCTCAAAGTAATGCCACGTCGTCACAAATAGATATTGCGGGTGCCATCATCAAACAGCGACTGGTAGATGTGGCAGATGCTAAACTCAATCTTTCCTATGCCGTAGTAGTTGCCCCGGCAACAGGTTTGGTGTCTAAAGTAAATGTTCAGGAAGGACAATTTTTGCAACCGGGACAATCCCTATTCAGTATAGTTTTGAGCAGCGATAGTTGGATCATCGCCAACTTCAAGGAAACTCAGTTTGAAAAAATGAGGGTCGGGCAAAAGGTAACGGTACTTGCAGATGCTTTTCCAGGTCATTCTTTTGATGCTAGGCTTGCATCCTTCTCGCCAGCCACCGGTTCTCGCTTTGCTTTATTACCCCCAGACAATGCCAGTGGTAATTTTGTAAAAGTAGTGCAACGCTTACCTGTTAAGATTGAGTTTGCCAATCCATCAGATTCTCTCGTCAAACAATTAAGACCCGGCATGAATGTAACAGTAGATGTGCATCTTTAAAAAATAACCTGATGCAATTGATGAACCTCTTTTATCAAAGAAAAATCAACTGCTCAATTTAAATTTTTTATTTCTGCTTCTTTACAAATTGGGTTAAAAAAATATAGTATGCAACAGATGGATTCTTTGGTAGAATATGGATCAAGAAGGGTGATTATCACCATCACTGCCATATTTTGTGCACTGCTGGAAATTGTAGATACCACCATTGTAAATGTTGCACTCAATGATATGCGAGGAAGTTTGGGGGCTACTTTAACGGAAGTGGCTTGGGTAATCACAGCCTATGCAATTGGCAACGTAATCATCGTTCCAATGACGAGCTGGCTTTCTCAACAATTTGGTCGACGCAATTATTTTGCAGCTTCCATTATCCTCTTTACTCTATGCTCTTTTTTATGTGGAAATGCCTCGGGTATCTGGGAGCTAGTACTCTATCGTTTTTTACAGGGTATTGGTGGTGGCGCCCTGTTGGTAACATCACAAACCATCATTACAGAAAGTTATCCTCCTGCTAAAAGAAGTATGGCACAAGCCATTTATGGATTAGGAGTAATTATTGGCCCCACATTAGGTCCGCCATTAGGAGGTTATATTGTAGACCATGCTTCATGGCCTTACATTTTTTATATCAACATCCCTATTGGAGTTATTGCCACCTTACTAACGCTTCAGTTTGTACGCAGCCCAAAATACGGTGAAAAAAGTATTGCAAGTGATATTGATTGGCTGGGCATTGGTTTATTGGCCATCACTGTTGGCTCACTACAATATGTACTTGAAAAGGGTCAGGATGATGATTGGTTTAACAGCAATCTAATTATATACCTTGCAGTTGCTGCAGTGTTAGGTTTATTCTTTTTTATCTGGCGGGAAACTAGTTACAAAAGTCCAATTGTGGAATTGCGGGTTCTAAAAAATGGTAATCTTAGAGTGGGCACCATCCTTTCTTTCATTATGGGATTTGGATTGTACGGCTCTACCTTTATCATTCCCTTATATACTCAATCCATTCTAGGTTGGACAGCCCAGCAGGCAGGAATGCTAATGGTCCCAGCTGCATTGACAACTGCATTTATGATGCCGATGATTGGCAAATTATTGCAAAAAGGAGTTCCGCAACAATACCTAGTAGCAGGGGGCATGGTGCTATTTTCGATCTTTACATTTTGGGGGTATTTTGTAGTCACCCCCGACACTGATTCAGAATCATTTTTCTGGATGCTGATTGTTCGCGGATTAGGTATGGGAATGCTTTTTATTCCCATAACTGCTCTATCGCTTTCCACTTTGAAGGGTCAGCAAATAGGTCAGGGTGCTGCATTTACAGGAATGATGCGCCAGTTAGGCGGGTCGTTTGGGGTAGCATTAATTACTACTTTCATGGCTAGGCAAAATATGATTCATAGAAGCGCCCTTGTTAGCAAACTAGATGTCAATAATCCCTATGTTCAACAAAGAGTGAAAGCCATCCAACATAGCTTTATCAGTAAAGGAATTAATTCAGATGCTGCATTAAAAAGTAGTTACTCAGCCATGGATCATATTGTCACCAAACAAGCTGCAGTATTGTCTTATATGGATGTGTTCTTTTACCTAGGAGTTATTTTTTTGATATGCGTACCGTTTGTTTTGATGGTAAAAGGAAATAAAAAGGCCGCTGGCGCTTAACAAACCATTTTCTTTATGAGGTAAAGTAACTCTCGTTAAAGCCAACCATTACTTTGCCGTTCATTTCTATTACCGGCCGCTTGATAATACTCGGATATTGCACCATTAATTGTATGGCCACTTTTTCATTGTTTACCAATTGCTGATCCCCAAGTGGCAAACTGCGCCAAGTGGTACTTTTTTTATTTAGCAAAACTTCCCAGCCAATCGCTTTACACCATTCTGCAAGCTTCTCTGATTGAATGCCAAATTTTTTATAATCAAAAAAATCAACCTGGATATTTTTTTTCTTATACCAGTCAAGGGTCTTTTTTACGGTGTCGCAATTGGGTATTCCGTATACAGTAATTGTAGCCATTTTCAATAAGTTGTTACATTTTATGCACTCAAGTAATTACAATTGATGGGATTTTTTGATGACGAGCCAATTGGTAATACTATTATTTTACAATGCTTGTTTGGGCTAATTTGGAAATTGAGCAGCTGGCACTTTTAAAAAACCTACGGGTTGAATGATATGCCATTCCTTAAAATCTTGTTTCGCCTCCATTCCAATTCCATCAATAATTTGGGTTCTGGTGCGGATGCGCACTGGCTTATCTGTATAAAACTCTGCGCCGGTTCTTTTTAGGTCCCAATTCAGTTCGTTACAATAAAGGGTATCACCCAATACATTGATTACCCGTACGCTATCTTTTAAAAAAACATTGCTTTGGCTTTCTTTGTATTTTGCGTATTTGGCATCCAGTTTGCTCTCCACCTTACCTTCTGCATTAAAAAAATCTACATGGATGGTTGAAGGAAATTCAATATAAGGAACCGTATCCTGCACCCTATACATCAACGGACTTATTAATACAGCTTTCTTCCTGCCCCCCAAGGAGTAATTTACTATTACCTTTTTTGCCTCTTCCACCCCTACCTTTTTTGCATCCAGCTCTTTGATTGCCTTGATGTCATTCTCACAACCATATAAAAAAAAGCAGCCTATTAGTAAGGCTGCCAAAAAATTTATATTAGATAACGGAGTGAACATATTGTAAGGAAAATGATTATTGATATTTAATTCTTCCGAACCAGATATCACTTAAAGAAAAACCTACGCTGATGCGAACGGTACTTTCACGAAGATTTGTTTTCTTATCACCACGACTTCCAAACTCAATCGCAGTATTTAATATAGAGCTTTGCGTTTCATAATAACTTTTTCTGAGTTTTAAAGGAAAAGCTGCGCCAAATGAAAATCCATATTCTGGAAGGGTATTGGTTACTTTTATATAATCGGGTCCATAATAAAACCCGAAGCGGTATTTTACAAAACTGAAATATTTCTTAAATGAAGTATTGTCTTTTAAAGGGAAATATTCAGTACCTACTCTAAGCTTCCAGCTTTTTTGCACCAATTCCGTTTGGCCAAAATAGCGATAATCCTGCCATTGGGTACTTTCAACATCAACTCCAAATAACCAGTTCATGGTTTGGTAAGTAACCCCCATTCCTAGGGAAGCAGGATAGATAACCGTTCCGCTTGTGTTTTTTTCATATACACTATCTATCGTAAATTTATTGCCTGAAGCATCAAATAAAATTGTTTCCGCCACTGCGGATTTACTAGCAGCCATTGACTGCTTTAAATTACCATATGCGCCAAAACGAAGTACACTTTCGCGACTCGTTTTTTTATTCATCATACGATGCTCATATTGAATTCCGCCATTAATAAACAATCCTGCAAAGTTGGACTTAGTTTCAGTATTTGACATAGCATACTGAACTGTGTCATTAATAAAAGTTAACTGGGTGCTATAGTCTTTATTGCCAAACATGTACCCTCCATTTACACCCATGCTAAAATGTTTGATGCTGATTGCCGTACCCAGGTAAGCTTGGTTAACGCCTCCGCTGCCTTCAAAAATTTTTCCTACGCTATCTACCCCCGGTAATCTTTGTGTTTCTGCAATCTTATAATTAATTTTAGATACCGGCCGCAGGCCCATATTCATTGCCCAAAAAATATTTTTCTTGTTGGCATTTTTCATTTTTATTGGAAACCCTAATTGCAAGTAAGATATCACCGCATTGGTTGCAGAATACCTAGCTGCTGGAGAAAGACTCTTTAATATCCTCGTATCTGCTTCGGCACCGATTTCGAAAATTGTAGTCTTTAAATTGCTATAGCTGGCTGGGTTAATAAAGTTGATACTTTGATAGTCGGAATAGCCGGCTGAGATTCCTCCCATTCCTCTGGATACAATATTTGTTTTAGGAACAATATCACCCAAACCATACCGGGAATAAGGAGAGTTTTCCTGTGCAAAAACCGCATGCTGCAAGCCACAAGCTACAATGAGTACGGGTAAAATTTTAGTAATTGTTAGTTTCGCTAAGTGCATACAGTCCTTTGAATAAGAAATTTAAGTCTGCAAATATCCTGTTTTTAAGTTGACGGGCAAAATAGCCTGCATCCCCCCCGGTTAAAACCACGTTAAAGTTGCCGTATTTTTGGGCATAAAAGTCAATAAATCCGCCTATTTCATAGGTAATTCCCGCAATTACCCCGCTTTGTAAATTTGTTTTGGTATCATAGCCAATAATGGGGAAATTCCAGTCTTTTTGGACCAAAGGCAGCAAAGCGGTATGCTGATTCATGGATTTAAAGCGCATTTCCATGCCGGGAGAAATACTTCCTCCAAGGAATTCATGGTCCTGATTAATGAAATTATAGGTAATGCAACTGCCCAATCCTACCACCAAATTATTCATTCGGGGAAAATAATGAACGGCTGCCGCCACCAATGCCAATCGATCGGCACCAATCGATTCGGGTTTACCTACCGGAGTCGTAAAATTAGCCTTCGTAAGATGAGATAATTTATGAAAGCAAGTTTGACCAGAAAGAATATTTTCAATTTCCGGATTATGATTAATCACAGATGATAAAATCGTTTTCTGGGGATGGTATTTTTCTAGTAACTGTTCAATGGTTTCATTGCTGTCATCTGCCAATACTAATTCCTCTTTAAAACTGTCGTTTTCAAATAGGGCCGCTTTTAATCGAGTATTTCCAAAATCAAGACAGAGCGTAGTGGTCATATTATAGTCGTTGGTTGATAGTTCAATGTATATATTTCAAGTTTCAGAAATGTTTTCCTTGGTGGCTAGCCCAAAATGTTGGTTTCTATTTTTAAGAAATACCATTGGCCAATCAATCATCCATTCCGCATCAAGCTTAGGGCGCCTTCAAGTGAAAATTCATTAAAAATTAAACCCGCTTACATTTTTAAAATGCCCGTTCAATTGTATTCTTTCCTTCAGTGTTTCCATCTCAGTTACTACGGGCAATACTTTCAGAAGATGTTGCCGTAGGTATTCCTGCCTTTGTAATTCTTGCATCAACTGCAATAATTCATATTCCTCATTCAAAGACATTCCTGCATGATGAGCCACTTCATAGCTCCATAATTCTTCATCAGGATGCTTAAAAGTTTTTTTTACTTTTAAAATTGCATGTAACTGGCGAATACCCGCAATTACTTTTTTCATCAAAAGCCGGTTGCCGTTAGCGTAATTTTCGGTATAATTCACAATGGCACCGCCATACAATTTGTCGGGTATCGATTTCACCAGTTCTAATATCCGAAACACTTTAATGCCTCTAGTCCTAATATCCATTTCTCCATTATCATATACCTCCTTTATTTCAAGTATTTCCACCAATGTTCCCACTTCGCCAACCTCTTCGCTGATAACCGATGGAATTCCGAAAGGTTTGTTGGTTTCTTTACTTTCAAGTATCAATTGCTTATACCTAGGTTCAAATATATGCAGGTTTAGTTCCTCGCCTGGATAAACAACAATTGCCAGCGGAAATATCGGTATAAAGTTGGTCATTTACTGCTACTAAAAATTTTATCGAAGATAATACTCAAAATTGAAACAAGCTTGACTGTAAGTGGTTCAAACAAAACAGTCCAAACAAAACTAGGTGATTTTTATTTTTACTGAACCGGATAATTAGTTAGGCAAAATACTAGGTGGCTTTATTTGGAATTTGAATTAATTACAATCAATTTTGTTGAATGTGGCAGCAATACCTGTATCAAATTCAGCAAGGCGATGTGAAAGCGTTGGCCCGTTGCATTTCACTAGTAGAAAATGAAGTGCCCGGGTATGAGCTGCTGCTGCAATCATTGCCCTCCAACAATCAACCGGTCATAGGAATTACAGGGCCTCCGGGTGCGGGCAAAAGTACTTTAACAGATGCGCTGATAGGCTCTTTGATAGAAGATGGAAAAAAAGTGGCGGTGCTTTGTATTGATCCTTCTTCTCCCTTTAATCTAGGCGCTTTATTGGGTGACAGAATCAGAATGAGCGACTGGTACAATAACCCAAATGTATTTATTCGCTCGCTCGCTACCAGAGGTTCTCTAGGAGGTCTGCATCTAAAAATTATTGAAATAACTGACCTCATCAAAGCCGCACCGGTTGACTATATCATTGTTGAAACCGTTGGGGTAGGGCAAAGTGAAATTGAAATTGCTGGATTGGCTGATATCACTGTAGTAGTAGTAGTGCCAGAAGCTGGAGATGAAATTCAAACGATGAAAGCCGGGTTAATGGAAATTGCCAACATATTTGTAGTCAATAAGTCGGATCGGCCGGATGCTGATTTATTTGTAAGTAACCTGAAATCGATGCTGGCACCAGCTTTTCACACAAAAAACATACCGATTCCCGTTATAAAAACAGTTGCTGCTAACAAAGAGGGCGTCGATGAATTATACAATGCCATTCTGAATCAAATCGCCCATCCTATCTTCAATGAAAAGAGATCTTGGCTGCTTTCAGAAAAAGCCTATTACTTAATTAGCCAAAAAAGAATGGCAGACTTAGACAAATATGAGCTGAAAAAAAAGATAGCTGCAGAGGGGAAAAATTTCAATTTGTACCAGTTTATACAAGGTTTTGGAAAATAGGGGCGCAACTCAACCGCTAAGACTGTTCTTCCACCGCTTTGTTATTTTTCCACCAACGGAAACCTATAAAACCTACAATAACAAAAGGCATCATCATTAGGTAGAGGATTCCGCTATTCATTCCTTGGGCTGGCTTTTCCCCCATTTGCTGAGCAGTTTTTGTACATAATGAGCACTGGGCATCAACAGTAAACTGCGAAAACAACAAGATTTGGAAAGAGAATAAAATAATAAGTGTAATTTTTTTCATCGAATCACAAAGTTAATACCCTTTTGATGAAACTGTCTACTTGTTAAGCGATTTAAATTTTTAAGGGATCTATCTCTTGGAAAAATCAGTCATTCAATTCTTTTAATCAGTAATCCCTCGTTTAACTGACTTTGCTATTTTTACATCCCGATTTATCTACCTTTGCAGATATATGTTTTACTAAAAATATTACCACTATGCCCGGTTTTGAATTTTTTGGCGACGAAGAACGCAAAGAAGTAAATGATGTATTGGAAACTGGCATCTTAATGCGATACGGATTTGATGCAGCCCGCAAAGGAATCTGGAAGGCAAAGGAACTGGAGCAAGCCATTTGCTCAAGCTTTGACTGTACCCATGCTCAACTGGTAAGTAGCGGAACGGCTGCACTAACTGCTGCATTAACGGCACTTGGGGTAGGCTATGGGGATGAAGTAATTATACCCTCTTTTACTTTTGTTGCAAGCTTTGAAGCCGTTCTTAGTGTAGGTGCCATTCCCGTTCTCGTTGATGTAGACGATACCCTTACCTTGAGTCCGATAGCTGTTAGGAATGCCCTAACCCCACAAACAAAATGTATCATGCCGGTGCATATGTGTGGAAGTATGGCAGATATGGATGAACTGGTGGCGATTTGTAAAGCGCACCAGCTGGTATTACTGGAAGATGCCTGCCAAAGTATTGGGGCAACTTACAAAGGGAAAAAGTTAGGTACCATTGGTGATGCCGGTACATTTAGTTTTGATTTTGTAAAAACCATTACCTGCGCAGAAGGAGGGGTGGTAATGACCAACCGAGAAGATATTTACGAGGCATGTGATGGCTTTAGTGACCATGGGCATGATCATAAAGGAGTAGACAGAGGTGCCGATCTTCATCCTTTTATCGGATACAATTCCCGTATCAGTGAGTTGCATGCTGCAGTTGGGCTTGCGCAAATAAAAAAATTACCGCAGTTTTTAACAACACAGCGGGCTAACAATAAAGCTTTAAGGGATATTTTATCCTTGATACCCGAAATCAGTTTTCGGAGGGTGCCGGATGAAGCAGGAGATAGTTGTACTTTTTTAAGCTGGTTTCTACCCTCAGCCGAAATTACAAAAGCAGTCGTAAACGAAATGAGGACGCAAGGAATTATGGGAGGACATTTTTATTGGTTCGATAATAACTGGCATTATATCAGTAAGTGGGACCATTTAAAAAAATCGGTTACCCTTAATAAATTGCATCCCGATCTGAAGGCTGCTGTAATCCATCATGCCAACAAAGACTTTTCTGCCAGCGATGCAGTAATGAGTAGATGTGTTTCCACCCTTATTAGTTTATTGTGGACTCCTGAGCAAATACAAGAAAAAGGCAGACTAATGACGACAGTAATAAAAAAAGTGTTGAATGACCATGCAGTAACTTATTAAAAAAGTTGTCGGCTTTTTGAGCCGGCAGCTTTCCCCTTTTCTTACAGCTTCGGTAAAACTAATTTTTTCTAAATTTCCCTTCCAAGCGATCGCAATCAACTACACTACCCAGACGAAAACGCAATGGTATCTTCGTGCTTTTTTCAAATTTTATTTCCTGCTTACAAAAATAGCCTAACCGATCTGTATAAAAATTTGGAGTAATAATTTGCTTTGCTACCTCCGAAGAGGCGACCATTTGCAAGGCATAATACGCCTTTTTATTCGGGCTTTTCAATAACAACCGCTGAAAGAATTTGGCCGGTTTATCTTCTTGGTTTTGTGAAAAAGCAGTGCTCGACACAAAAACCATGCAAAAAAATATAATTTTAGCTTTTTTATTCACCTTTCATTGTTGAATGTTTGTAAATTTACTGCAAATTAAATTACTGCATTGGTAGTTTTCGGTACCCTTATTCATTTGTAGACTTAGCACTTATGTTTGGCTAATAACAATACTGCGTCAATGGGCTGTCAAAAATTCACCAACGGGTCATTTTTCATGATAACGCAGTGAGCTTACCGTTCAATAAAGCTGCTACAATTGATACAACCAATACGATTACCCTAAAGAGATAACGGCAACAAATATGGCTTTAAGTCAAGGACTATATCAAAGACAATTACAAAAATTATCACCTCAACAAATTCAGTTAATGAAATTGTTACAGGTACCTACTGCCTTATTGGAAGAAAGGATTAAGGAAGAGCTAGAAGAAAATCCTGCGCTAGAAACAGGAGAAGAAGAAGATGCAGAGGAGTTTGAAAACGACCCAACCGAAGAATTTGAAACGAAAGAAGAGGAATTTGAATTAGACGGGAGCAAAGATGAATATGAAAATATAGATATCAGTGATTATGTTCAGGATGGGGACGATGATATTGCGGATTACAGAATGAGAGATGAAAATTATCCTGAACCCGATGACAATAAAGTAATTCCACATAAAGTGGAAACCGGATTCATCGATATGATGCTTGAACAGGTTGGTCAATTAAATTTAGATGAACACAAACAGCTGGTAGCGGAGCAAATTATAGGAAATCTGGATGATGACGGATATCTTAGAAGAGATATCAGTGCGATTGTTGATGACCTTGCCTTTAGACAAAATGTGCAAACTACTGAAGAAGAAATTTCGGAACTGGTATTGCAGATTCAACAGTTTGATCCTCCAGGGGTATGTGCTAGAAATTTACAGGAATGCTTACTCATTCAGTTGGAAAGAAGAATTGGCGAAGGTGGGGTAGTAGAAATGGCCATTAAAGTACTAGGAAAATATTTTGACGAGTTTACCAAAAAGCACTACGAAAAAATTCAACGTGGGCTAAATATCACAGATGATCAACTTAGAGAAATCATTCACCAAATTGTCAAGTTAAATCCAAAACCCGGTGGCAATATCGGCGGAAGCGGTAAAGGAGAAGGATATGTGATTCCCGATTTTTTTATTGTAAATAATATCGGCAAATTGGAACTTACCCTCAATAGCCGAAATGCCCCTGACCTTAGAATTAGTGAAGGCTACCGTGATATGCTCAAAGATTATGACCGCGGCACAAAAAAAGACAAAAGACAAAAAGAGGCGGTATTGTTTATCAAGCAAAAAATTGATTCCGCCAAATGGTTTATTGATGCCATAAAACAACGGCAACATACGCTGATGAGCACAATGGAAGCCATCATGAATTATCAATATGATTTTTTTGTAACTGGCGATGAAACCGAAATGAGACCAATGATTTTAAAAGATATTGCTGAAAAGACTAATCTTGATATTAGTACGGTAAGCCGGGTTGCCAATAGCAAGTTTGTTCAAACCGAATTTGGCACCTATAGATTAAAATTTTTCTTCAGTGAAAGTTTACAAACTGATAGTGGGGAAGAAGTAAGTACCCGAGAAGTAAAAAAAATTCTGAGTGACCTAATTGGTGAAGAAAGTAAAAAACAGCCTTTAAGTGATGAAAGATTGACTGAATTGCTACAGGAAAAAGGTTATAATATTGCAAGAAGAACAGTTGCCAAATACAGAGAGCAACTGAATGTACCGGTAGCAAGATTAAGAAAAGAATTATAAATCAGCCCTCCATTTTAAATGGGGTATTTAAATATGCAAATGGCAAGCCAAGTTATAGAAAATAAAGAAGCAGTAACAACATCAGCTGAGAACCATTCTCTAATAATAAGGCTATTGGCTAATTTTTTTTCTTACTCATTTCACCCCATTCTCATTCCGCTGTATGTAACATGGGCGCTGGCTTTTATTCATCCCACCTATTGTGTAGGCTTTAGCTCAATGGGGAAAAATAAAATATTGCTGCTAGTAGCCATTAATGCCTTTGCATTTCCTGTGATTGCCGTTTTGCTGCTGAAGGGATTAGGATTTATACAGTCCATCTTTTTAAAAACACAAAAAGACCGGATCATACCCTACATCGCATCCATGACCTTTTTCTTTTGGACACAATATGTATTGAGAGAACAAAGCTATGTTCCGAGAATATTAGTTGCCTTTATGTTTGGAGTTTTCATATCCTCATCGGCCGCTTTGATTGCCAATATCTACTATAAAATAAGCATGCATGCAATAGGAATGGGCGGACTGCTTGGATTGTTTCTGGTAATTATGCAACAAAATACCATGTTGATGACAGGTCCCTTAACAGCGGCTTTTTTGATTACAGGCCTTGTCTGCACTTCCCGGATGATTGTAAGCGATCACCGGCCAAAAGAAATATACGCAGGCCTGCTAGTTGGTTTAATCTGCCAGTTTATTGGAGCCGCCATTCATTTATAATATTATAAACTAGTAGTCCTTACATTTTTATCCATCATGCTGATTACTGAAAAAATAGGGAATATCAATTTTTATAACATCAATAACCGAAAGATCGATTACCTGATGTTGGAATGGCATGAAGCTAATAAAAGGGTATTACACAAGCAAACGGTCGCTGGACTGAACGTAATGATTGAATTGGCAAATGAAACGCAATCGCTCATTGAAGGCGACATTATTTATGAAGACGATTTTAACATTATCGTGATAGAACTCAAAGAGTGCGATACAATCGTATTGCGGCCAAAAACGATGTTGGAAATGGGTCGAATTTGTAATGAAATTGGCATAAAACAACAGCAAGTCTTCTATCAATCAGATGAAATATTGATTGCGTTTGAAGCAGCTCTTTTTCAATCTTTTTTAGCAGCGGGTTACGATGTTAGTCAGGAAAAAAGGAAACTCGTAACCCCATTAACAAAATCGAATCGTCATTTGAACTGAGGCCCCACTTGTATATAAACTTAGCATAACAACTAAGCGACACTCCATTGCTAATAGCTGATAGATTTCCCTTTGCGCAGATTTTTAGTTTCGCCTGAGCATAAACAGCAGCATTTTGTATACGCTGCCAATTTGATAAAGCGGTGGAATAATCACTACAAAAGATTAGAGTTTTTACTATTGACTTAGGTTAGCTGCATTTTTTAACTTTACAGTAAACCCTACTCCTATGAATACTAAAACCTACTCTCCGTCATTTTTTTCGGTCTTATCAAAGTTTTTCAACAACGTTTTTAAGAGCCTTTTTGAATCAAGCGATAAGCGAAACATCAAGCGTTTGCGCGATTATATCAATTCCTGATATTGTTTTGCAGGCTAGCTAAAAAGATATTCCACATCTGCCTTGCTCAATGCTTTTACAAAATTGACATCGTCAGAAATTAGTTCGCTGGCAAGTTTGCGTTTGCGTTCCTGCAGTTGCAGAATTTTATCTTCAATCGTATCAATACAGATCATACGATAAGCAAAGATGTTTTTCGTTTGTCCAATACGATGTGTTCGGTCAATAGCCTGCTGCTCTACTGCAGGATTCCACCATGGATCTACAATATAGACGTAATCTGCAGCTGTAAGGTTCAGACCCACTCCTCCCGCCTTTAATGAAATTAGGAATACCCGGCTTTCATCCTTATTTTGAAAATTATCAATCGCTTTTTGCCGGTCATTGATGCTGGTACTCCCATCAAAGTATTCAAACGGCACCCCTGCTTCCCGTAATTTATCTTTGATAAGAGAAAGCATTCCCAAGAATTGGGAGAATATCAATGCCTTGTGCTGTCCAATGTTTTCTCCAATTTCACGGGTTAATTCATCGAGTTTGATAGAATGATTGGGGAACTTTTCTTCTTCATTCAAAATTGCTGGGCTGTCGCAAATTTGTCTCAGCTTCATTAGTCCCTGCAAAATAGTCAGCTGTGATTTATCGATGCCCTGCTGATCAATAACCCCCATAATTTTATCTCGGTAGCTATTGCGATAGGCATCATAAATTTTCCGCTGCTCCTTATCCATTTCACAAAATAAAATGGTCTCCGTTTTTTCAGGCAAATCTTTTGCTACTTGCTCTTTAGTTCTTCGCAAAATAAAAGGATATAATAACTTTCTAAGATGATCTTTTTGATCTTGCTCGCCAAATTTATCAATAGGGTTAGCAAACTCATTTCGGAAAAAATCCATGCTCCCCAGCAATCCCGGATTGAGGAAATTCATTTGTGCAAAAATATCAAATGTGTTATTTTGAAGGGGAGTACCACTCATGCATACCCTGTTTTTTGCTATCAATAGACAAGCAGCTTTTGTTACTTTGGATGCCGGGTTTTTAATTGCCTGACTTTCATCCAACACTACATAATCAAACATTATTTTCATTAGCAGCTGGATATCACTTCGCAAAGTGCCGTAGGTAGTGATAATAATATTTGCATCCTGCAATGCTACAATATCCTTCGTACGAGTACTTCCATGGTGAATCCGCCAGGTAAGATCAGGCGTGAATTTTTTAATCTCATTTTCCCAATTATAGATCAAGGTAGTAGGACAAACCACGATGGCCGTCAATTTTCCTTCCTGGCTTTTGTAATGCTGTAACATGGTAAGTGCCTGAACTGTTTTACCCAATCCCATGTCATCTGCCAAAATACCTCCCCAGCCCACTTCATTTAAATAATTGAGCCACTGATAGCCTGCTATTTGATAAGGCCTAAGAATAGCCTGTAAATTAATTGGTGCTACAATTTCTGGAATATTTCTGAATTCCCTAATTCGCTCAAATTTTTCATCGAGTGCAAAACTTAATTCTGATGCATCCCGGTTTTGGTAAAGCTCATCAATCACACTCATGTGATATTTTGATAAACGGAGTTTGTCATTTTTGCCGTCGCCAACCTTAAATAACAGGGAGTATTTTTTAAGCCATTCATCCGGCAATATTCCCAATGTGCCGTCGCTAAGCTGAACAAAAGATTGCTTGGAGGCCAATGCCTTTTTGATTTCATTAATACCTACCCGCTGACCTTCAAAATCTAACTCCACTTTTGCATCAAACCAATCCAACCCGCTGCTTACATGAATATGTGTTGATGGCCTTGCTGTATTAAAACGAAAATTTCTGAGTGCTTCAAAACCAAATACAGGCACTTTCGATTCTTTCATAGAATCCACAAATAGGAAAAACCAATTGTTTTTTAATACTTCTGGGCCCTTTAATATTAAACTGTTTCCCTCCTCTGGGCGTATAAACTGCGAATGCAATGAACTTAGCTTGTCTAAGAATCGTAACTCCGCTTCTTTATTTCTATGAACCATCAAGATTTTGTCTCCGTCAGGAATGGTAATGGTATCCTTGTCCGATGCCTTTGTTTCAAAACCCTTGTATGTAAAAATGGGTTGAAATACAAGGTAGTCGCCCTTTTCTTGCAACATCAACTTCACTTCCGGCTCTCCACTTTTTATTTCCTTTATGAGCGATTTGTCAAATTCTACCTTGTACTCTTTGGTTAGAGGCATGATGAGTTTCTGCATTTGCGCAGACCAGTTTTCTTTGGTAAGGACTATGCTCCCATTCTTAATAAATTTTTCGGCCTGCAATACATCTTCCGGTTTTTGCCAGAGGTAAAAAGTGTGATTGTATAAAAAAAGTATACTGTTGTAGCACTCGTTGTCAGCAACTGGTTGAGCCGCACCATTAATATTTAATCGGCATTGGAGCTCAAAATGATCTCCTTGTAATGCAATCTTAAACTGAGGTGCAATACAATTTTCACTCAACGCCACCTCCACTAGATTATCAGTTTTAAAAACTTTTTTCTCAGGTAAATAATAAACAAATGGGTTGCTTGTCTGCTCCTCAAATAATTTTTTTAGTTTGGGTTGAAAATATTCTGTAATCAACAACCTGGTTTCTTCGGGCAATTCATCCCCATCCGTTTGAATGATATTTTCCCATATTCCGCTAAACGGTGAATTTCTATTCAGGTATTTATTTACTTCCGATGTCTGTAGTTTTCGAATTTGCTGTAAAAGCATTTTGTCATCCTCGCTAAAGAGGTCGGTATTCACATATTTAGTAAGATCTAATTTTTCAGCTTTCCCGAGCAGCGCATTGCTTTTTTCATCTACATCCCCCTGAATAGCATCCACTACAAAATAAGGATAGGTTGCGGCATTAAAGTTAAAAACCAGTCCGAGTTTTTTATTCGCGGTAGGTATTGTTTCTAACTCTTCCATTTCAATAGGACGACTATCTTGCAGATAGGTTGGTCTAAAGGCAGGGACTGTCTGGGCAACTCTTTTGATGGATGTATCTAGTAAAATAAGAAACGGTTTTCCCTCTTTATATACAAACTCAAATTTTCCTGTTAGGTCATCAGATAAATTATATCCATATATCTGTAACAGTTTGTTTTTTTCTTTATCCCAGTTACGAATGGTATCGAAATAATAAGGGCCGTATTGCCTGAATAACTGAAGAAATAAAGTCGTCTTATGCACACATAGCGGATAGGATGTTTCGGCACATTTGCAGGAGCTGTCAAAATTTCGTTCGTCATTTTTTTGAATCACTATCGGAAACAACTGCCCATCAAGACGCAATTCTGCTTCTACTCTTTCATTAGCCGAAACAAGGATGGTAGCCTTGGTTGTTTCCAATATGGATTCTGCAGCATCATAGATCTCTGGCGAACAAAGCAGACGGATGGTCTTCAAATCAATGTACTTCATTTTTGCCACCGTATGCCGCTGGCTATAGACAGCACTGTTGCTACCTAACATATTTTTATCTATCAATTCCTGTAACTGGAAAAGAGCCGCTACCTCATGGCGGCAAATATCACCAATATTATAAGGGCAGCTGCAGCGGAGGGATAGTGACTGGGGATCCGTATATTTTTGAACATTGACTTTATAATACGTACTATAGATATCATCTTTAACCCTAAATACCACGCCATTAAGCAATTCGTCATGTTCTACCAACTCAACGTTACCAATACCATGAATTTTTTTTCCTCTTCGGATAACCTCATCGGAACCGGTATTGTAAACATATTTGATTAAATGGGATAGCGCCAAAATAAATCCGGTTTTACTGTACTAAGTGAAATTGAAACCCCTTTTCAGTGGAATGACCCATTCAGAAAAGAGCAATTTGCAAAATTAAAGAAAAACTGCTTGAAAGAGATGACATCTTTTAAAAGATGTCGACTAAAGACTGCCTTTTACTAGTTTCCCCCCTTCATACAGGCACAATACGTTGGCTTTATCCGCTGTAAGACAATACCGAATATCCTTTTCAAGCCCCAATCGGGAAAGTCGGTGATAATGGGAGGCGTTTTTTGCTTTCATAAATTCATATAAATCCTCTTGGGCATCGTTGAACATGGTTTCGGCCATTTGAGACGAATCGCAATTTATATGAAAATGTGTTTTAATACGACTAATTACTGCACCAGCAAACAAACTGTCTTCAATGTTGACCCTGTCTTTCCAGGCGGCACAGGCCAATATTACTGGCATTTTCATAGCCACCAGGTAATCGCATACAGCTGAAAGATTGGGAAAGGAGCCGGTAATAATCCCCTTGGCCCCCTTTTCCAATGCCATGTGCAATAATTTTGTACCATTGGTAGTAGTAAGTACTAAAGTTTTGCCACCAATAAATTCCGGTGGATATTCAAAAGGAGAATTCCCGTGAGATAAACCCTCGGCAATCAATCCGTCCCTTTCGCCTGCTGTAATGCCTGCTATTTGCTTGCCCAAACGTATACATTCTGCTACGCTATCTACAGGAATAATATTTTTTGCGCCATTGTGTAATGCAGTTGCAATAGTAGAAGTTGCCCTCAATACATCAATGATTACAACCACACTGCTGCTAACATCATACAAATGCAATAATGCAGGAGACAATGCAGTAAATAAAGGGGGTTTTTCGTCTTTCATTTATTTTATTTAATTCAAAATCGCTTTCCACTTGCTTGTTTCAGCATATTGCTTAATTACCTCATTTCGATATAAGAGCAATTTATGCAAATAACTAGTTAGGAATAGTTTCTCTGCTAATTGCCCGATTACTCCATAAGGAGTTTCGAATTCAATTACATCAATCAAAAAAGTGCCATTATTAATTGGCTTAAAATAATGTTCGTGCCGAAAACTTTTAAAGTCCCCATGAACCATTTGAACTGTAAAATGATGAGGAAATTCCATACTGGTAATTTTAGTTGTAAACTTCCTGACTTTATAGAGATGTTTGGCCTGCCAGGTTACCGTTTCATTTTCGTTGATAAGCCCCGTGGTAACACCTGCTATTGCCTTTTCATAGGTGTTGGAAGAAGCTATTCTATGCAAATTGACACTACGACTTAGGTCAAACACTCGCTCAGCAGGTGCATTGATTAGCGTAGTGAGGTGAATTTTTGCCATAGTAAAAATTAGCTGATAATTTTCAAATTGATCAATGCATTACAACAAGCCACTTTTTTATAAAATTTGATTCAAATACCCGCCGATGATTTTTTCTAATGAATGAGTAAGGACTTTC
>CANJAW010000005.1:0-19233 GCA_947472215.1 Chitinophagaceae bacterium | reverse complement strand
GCGGAACAAGCTCCTGTAAACCCTGCTGATGCTAATACATTGGATACTCCCCAGGCCATGCCATTGGCTGGGGCTGGAGATGCCGGCAATGGGGGAGCACTGGGTTTTCACGTACCGCGCATTTTTGACAAAATCATTGAAATTAAGGAATGCTTCCTGATGGATGATGTCAACAACCAAATTCGCAACAGTATCCGATCCTTTGCCCTGGAAAATAATTATTCTTACTACGATATCAAACAGCACAGCGGATGGTTAAGGAATATCATTATCCGCTATTGCCAAACGGGTGAACTGATGGTCAATATTTGCCTAGGCTACGAGGAGGAGGCAGCTACAAAAAAATTGTTAGATTTTTTATTGCAACAGGTTCCTTCCATTACCACTTTGTTGTACACTATCAACACAAAATGGAACGATACTATCTACGACCTTAGCCCTGTCGTGTACCATGGCAAAGGGTTTGTGATTGAAAAGCTGGAAGAATTTTCCTTTAAGATAGGCCCCAAATCCTTTTTTCAAACCAATACCTTGCAGGCTGAAAAATTATATACCATTACAAGAGATTTTGCCGGACTTACCGGAAATGAAATTGTATATGATCTTTATTGCGGCACGGGAAGTATTGGCATCTTTGTAAGTCAACTTGCCAAAAAAATCATTGGCGTGGAGGTAATTGCTGAAGCCATCGAAGATGCAAAAGTAAATGCAGCCCTCAACAAGATTGAGCATGCTGAATTTTTTGCAGGTGATGTTATCAAAATTTGCGATGATGCTTTTTTTACTACCCATGGCAGGCCAGATGTAATTATTACTGATCCGCCCCGGGCAGGCATGCACGAAAAATTGGTAAAGAAACTGCTTGAAATAGCAGCACCAAAAATTGTGTATGTAAGCTGCAACACCGCTACACAGGCAAGAGACCTAGGATTGCTCAGCGAAAAATACAGTGTTGAAAAAATACAGCCGGTAGATATGTTTCCGCATACGCATCATATAGAATCTGTGGTACTTTTGAAGTTAAAAACCACTTCATCGTAGAGAAAGAGCCTATTTTTTATTGCCGCGGTAAGCCTTCAATGGCAATTCCGTTTATACAGGTTTCATTTTCATTCCTATTTTGTAAATGCTTTCACAATTCCGTATTTTAAGTTCAATAAATCCAATAACAAGTACGAAATTGCAGGATAATAAATTAATCATCGATGGCATTTAACAATTACGGAAACCGATTTCAGCAAACTACCCCAATCGTACTCAATTTGGTTATCATCAATGTGCTGGTTTACCTAGCACAAATGGTTACCGGCGGAGACGTGGAGCCGAATTCAGCTGCAGACCTTTTTGCTTTGCACCATTATAAGTCCACCTATTTTCAGCCTTACCAGATTGTAACCCATATGTTTATGCACGGTGGTTTCTTTCATCTGCTTTTCAACATGTTTGCCTTGTGGATGTTTGGTTCCATGGTAGAAAGGGTTTGGGGTCCAAAAAGATTCTTGATCTTCTATTTTATTTGTGGATTAAGTGCTGCATTTTTTCAACTAGGATCTTACGCCTATGATTTTTGGCAATACGATCACCGTGTTTTAGGCGAAGAATTATATACCCTATACCAGGCCAATTTAAGAAATGGCTACACGGTCGGCGCTTCGGGAGCCATTATGGGAATACTTGCCGCCTTCGGATATTTGTTTCCTAATACCGAAATGATCATCATCCCCATTCCTGTGCCAGTAAAGGCCAAATGGGCCATTTCTGGAATGATTGCACTAGATGTTTTTGGAGGGGTGGTAAAAGTCCAGGATGATAACATTGCCCATTTTGCGCATGTCGGAGGAGCTGCTGTTGGCTTTTTGCTTGTGCTGATTTGGAACAAATCCAACAAAAAAACATTTTATTAAAATAAATAGCTTTTTGTAATGGGTATTTGTAAATTTATAGCATAATTATTTTTAATGGGAGAATCAGATAGATATCCGGAATACAAGCAGCCAAAAAAAAGGTTGACCCTTGGTAATGATGGGAATGCACTGGTTGCTTTATTCACCTTCAATGTGATTTTCTTTTTACTGCTAATTACCATCCAGGTAGTGTACTTCTTTTTTCAAGCCAATGAAGCAGCATTTGCCACCCAAATTGTACAATACTTTGAAATGCCCGCCCAGCTTACCAAATTAAGCGAGCGGCCCTGGACAATACTAACCTATATGTTTAGCCATACCGGCGTAATGCACATTTTGAGCAATATGCTTTGGCTATGGGCATTTGGTTTTATTTTGCAGGAACTTACCGGTAATAAAAAACTCATTCCCATTTATATCTATGGTGGACTAGCAGGAGCCCTGGCCTTTATAATGGCCAATTACCTGATTCCCCCATTACATCCATTCATTGGCAGTGCTTCATTAATGGGTGCCAATGCAGCCACCATGGCTGTAGCAGTAGCTACCACCACATTGGCGCCACAGTACCGTTTTTTCAAAAATTTAAATGGAGGAATTCCTATCTGGGTGCTTACCCTTATTTATGTGCTGATCGATATTGCCGGTGTAGCTTCCCTTGGCGCTGCTTTTAGCTTATCCCATCTTTTTGGCGGGTTGGCAGGATTTATTTTTATTTATTTACTGCGCAAGAAAATAGATGGAAGTGTTTGGATGAATAGCTTGTACAACTGGTTTATGCAGCTTTTTAATCCACATAAAAAAAATACTGGAAATCCCCTAAAAGAAAAAGTTTTTTACAATGCTGGCGGAAGGAAGCCTTTCCACAAAACTTCTAACATCACACAGCAACGGGTAGACGAAATTTTGGATAAAATCAACCAGAAAGGATATCACTTTTTAACTGCCGAGGAAAAGGATATTTTAAAAAGAGCCGCAGAAGAATAGCGAGGCTCAAAATTAATCTATCGCCTAACAGTAAGCATCACTTCCTCTTCACATAAGAAAGGACATTACTTCGTACGCTATAGTACAAAAAATATTCAGACGAGCCCTTACGAGTAAACAATAGCTTTCCTATAATTCCAACGATCATTTGCACTGTAAAGTCAACAGGTACTGGGGTGGTGGGTGATACCTAATTATTTACCACTCATTAGGATGTGAATATGTTTCAAATAAAGATCTCTTTAAAATCAACTAGGTATAAAAGGCATATACTATCTTTACGGCATGCCAAAAAGCATTATCCGCCGATTAACAAAAAAAATTTTAATCATTGCTAATGCGGTGGTGGCGGCCTTGTTTTTAATGGGCTGCTACAGTGAGGTATTCTTTTCAGCCTCCTGGTGGCCGGTAGGCTTTTTAACCTTGTCCTTATTTTATTTACTACTGGTGCTTTTTATTTTCTTTATTTTTTGGTTATTTGTAAAACCTGTCTGGGTAATTATTTTTTTAATTACTGGGGTGCTTTCTTACAAACATGTCGGCAATATCATCCCTTTCAGGTTGTCATCATTTTTCAACCAGAAAAAACGGGTATCCGATATTCGCATAATGAGCTGGAATGTAGCACAGTTTGATATTATGAAGTTTAAGGAAAGTCCAGCCACCTTCAATAAAATGATTCGGCTTATAAATGATTACCAGCCTGATATAGCGTGTTTTCAGGAAATGGTGAGTGGCGATACCCTTGCTGATTTGAATAACACCTATTATCGTAAATATACTTTTTATTCAGTTTTTAGCTTTTTGCACCAACTCAATTTTCCCTATTATTTTTATAGTTACCAATACAGGGATAATTTTTTAAGTCAGCAACACTTCGGAAAAATTATTTTTTCCAAATATCCAATTATCAACCAACAAACCATCCGGAATTTTCCTTTTAGCTACAATTCAAATTTTCAATATGCAGATATTGTAAAAGGGACAGATACGATCCGAGTATTTAACTGTCACCTACAATCGCTGAGATTTAGCAGTAATAATTTAGGCTACATACAAAACCCTTCCATTAAAACAGATACGGACATTGAGCAATCAAAAAATCTGCTCTTCAAATTCAAAAATGCCTTTCAAAAAAGGATGTCACAGGCCGACAAGGTGAGGATAGAGATTGACAAAAGCCCTTACCCGGTTATTGTTTGTGGCGATTTTAATGATGTGCCTAACTCCTACCCTTATGAAAAAATTGGAAATGGATTACAGGATGCCTTCGTTATGAAAGGAGCTGGAATAGGCAGAACCTTTAGTGGAATTTCTCCCACACTTAGAATAGACAATATTTTTGTAGACAAGCGCTATTCAGTTCAACAATTTACCAGAATTGCCAAAAAACTAAGTGACCACTTTCCTATTATTGCTGATATCAGTCTTCTGCCGGAATAGCTGAATACAGTATATTTGCATTGATTGAATGGAGATAGCCAAAAGACCCGATTTACTTCAGCTTGGCTGAATGAAGCGATAGCCTGAAAAGGCTACATCATTGGTCCATAAAATAAATATTTATTATGTCTTTAAAAATATATAATTCTTATAGTAGGCAAAAAGAAATCTTTACTCCTATCACACCTGGGCATGTGGGTATGTATGTATGTGGACCAACGGTGAGTGGGGAAAGCCATCTTGGACATGCCCGACCCTATGTAACATTTGATTTTATATATCGCTACCTCAGTTTTAAAGGATACAAAGTGAGGTATGTGCGCAACATTACCGATGCCGGTCATTTTGAAGAGGAAGGAAAACTAGCAGAAGATAAAGTAACGGCTAAGGCGATACTTGAAAAATTGGAGCCAATGGAATTGGTGCAGAAATATACCAATTTATTTCATTGGGCGATGTTGGAACTCAATTGTGTGGAACCAAGCATAGAGCCAACTGCCACTGGGCATATTGTGGAGCAGCTGAATATGATAGAAAAAATCATTGCGGCCGGATATGCCTATGAAGTGAACGGTTCCGTTTATTTTGATGTTAAAAAATATGCGGCCACCCATGACTATGGTAAATTAAGCGGAAGGATTATTGATGACTTGCTTGAAACAACGAGGGACTTGGATGGACAGGAGGAAAAAAGGGATAAAGCAGATTTTGCCTTATGGAAATCAGCTGCACCAGAACATATTATGCGTTGGAAAAGCCCTTGGGGTGAAGGTTACCCTGGCTGGCATATTGAATGCTCGGCTATGGCCACCAAGTACCTAGGTGCCGAGTTTGACATTCATGGAGGTGGTATGGACCTACAGTTTCCCCACCACGAAAGTGAAATTGCCCAAAGCACGATTTGCAATCACCACAGCCCTGCAAGATATTGGGTACATAATAATATGATAACGGTCAATGGCCGCAAGATGGGTAAAAGCTACAATAACCAGATTAAATTAACAGAGATGTTTGCTGGTACCCACCCCCTACTTACACAGCCCTTTGACCCAATGACGATACGGTTTTTTATTCTCCAAAGTCATTACAGAAGTCCAATAGATTTTAGTAGCGAGGCATTGCAGGCAAGTGAAAAAGCCCTCAAGCGTTTATGGGAGGCATATGAATTATTGAAAAAATTTACTGTTAATCCTATACAGCAAGCAAGCGACTTGGCTTTGGAGGAAAAAACAGTTGCTATGCTACAAGAGCTGGAAACTTTTATGGATGATGATTTTAGTACTGCAAAAGTGTTGGCCAATTTATTTGAACTGGCGCCCATCATCAATTCAATAAAAGATGGTCATATAGCTACAGATGCCATTTCATCCAATACCCTACAATTGCTGAAGGATTCCTTCTCCATTTATCTGGAAGATATTATGGGATTAAAAAACTCCAGCTCCCACGATGGCAGCAGTTTGGATGGAGTAATGCAATTATTAATTGATATTCGAAAAGAAGCCAAAGAAAAAAAGGATTACGCCACCTCCGACAAAATAAGAAAGCAACTACTAGCACAAGGCATCATTCTAAAAGACGAGAAGGACGGAAATATGAGTTGGAATTTGGAATGAATTAACAAGGCACTGTAACTATTTACCTTGCCGAATTGTATTGGCTGTAGCAAACCCCCGTTTACTTTACAAAGTAATTAATGGCTATTTCAACCATTCCATTTGAGGGACCTTAACCGGCACCCTAAAATAATTTAGCCGCAGGGAATCACTCCATCCGTTAGGGTTTTTTTCGAACGTTTTACTGCTAAAAAATATCATTCCCTTCATGTTGGGAGTATTGCGCATAGCTACAATTTGCCGGGGTAACTGGGTTACCTCTTTCCAGGCGGCATTGCTATTAGCTCGGTAGATACCCATGCCGATATAACAATGTTTGCCATAAGTATGGTTGCCCCACCAAGCCAACAATACTTCATAAGGGGCAATGCGATGACCGAATTCCCAATATAATTGTGGGGCTACATAATCGATCCATCCTTTCTTTAGCCACAATAAAATATTTGCATACAGGTCGTCGTAATTCGTCTGTGCACCGATGGTGCGGCTTCCATCAATAGGGTCTTTGTCCTGGTTGCGCCAAACCCCAAACGGACTGATACCAAACTGACAGTTTTTCTTTTGCTTTTTTATTGCGACACTCAACATGGAAATAATCGAATCTGTATTACTTCTCCTCCAATCGTCTTTGATCATACCAAGTCCATATTTCTTAAAACTGGCATCATCCGGAAACTCCTTACCGGCAATCCGATAGGGATAAAAGTAATCATCAAAATGGATGGCATCCACATCGTATCGTTTTACCACATCTGACACCACCTGTGTTACATATCGCTGCGCCTCTTTATTGCCAGGGTCAAAATAACGTTTGTCGCCATAAATTAAAAACCACTCAGGATGCAGTTTGGTAATATGGGTAGCAGACAAAGACGAGGTTGATAAATTAAACTCAGCTCGGTAAGGATTCATCCAGGCATGAAAAACCATTCCGCGTTTATGTGTTTCTGATATCATAAAGGCCAGCGGATCGTAATAGGGTGAAGGAGCTTGCCCCTGTACCCCTGTTAGCCATTGGCTCCAGGGCTCATAGGGCGAGGGGTAAAACGCATCCGTACAAGGTCTAATTTGCATCACCAAAGCGTTTATTCCATTGCGCTGGTGCATATCTAGCAGTTTGATAAATGATGCTTTTTGTGATTGGCTATTGAAATCACCTCTGGATGGCCAGTCAATATTATCTACCGTAGCTACCCACACGCCTCGAAACTCGGGAGTGGATTGTGCATGTAATAAAAGAATAAAAAAACAGCCAATCACTGTTGGCAAAAGCGGCTTTATCCCTTTACGACAGGCTGGGATAATTACTGTTAAAAATAATTTCATTTTTTTTATTTAGTTGCTTGATCACATTCAATTGGCCCTATCACCTTAGTATTATTTACTTTCAATAATAGCCCTATTCAGTCAACTCCTTACTGAGACTGCCGGATTTTATCCAAGAGTTTATTGAGTGTTTTAGCTTCTGTGTTGGAAAGTGCTTTTACAATTTGTTGCAATTCGTCTTCCTGCAAATCCGTTCTTTGCAACTTTTTTTTTCCTTTCTCCGTAATAGACACCTCCACTAGGCGCTTATCCAATTTTGAAGTGATTTTTTTTAATAGCCCTTTAATCACCAGTCGATCCACTATACGACTAGAGTCACTCATTTTATCTAGCATCCTTTCCCTAATTTGAAGGGTGGACAAAGGTTTGTCGCTACCCCTTACAATGCGTAATATATTAAACTGCTGCATCGTTAAGCCCTCTTTATCGAATAGCTTTTTCAATTGAGCAGTAGTCCAGTTATAAGTGAAAATCAAATTTACGATGGCTCTTTGGTGCTCGCTTTTAAAGTTACTTTGTTTAATATCTTTGTCAATACTCATATAAAATCAATTCAATTAAAGCGGTACAAATTTAAAATTAACTGTCTACAATTTATTACCTGGATGGATACAAAATCTCCAACGCAATGTACCCGCTAACTATCATGGCAATCCTGCATTCGTTTTTACTGTGAACTCATTCACATAAATTTTTATTAAAATAATAAAGTAGCTGATAAGAAGTGGGCCAAAAATTAGTCCCATAAATCCAAATAGTTGTAATCCAACAATTACACCCAATACCGTTATCATAGGATGTACATTCCCAATTTTTTTTAGTAGCCCCAGCCGGGTAATATAGTCTACATTACCTGTTATTACAAAGCTATAAATAGTGAGGCCGGTAGCAGTTATATTTTGATTGATAGAATACAAATAAATAACCAATGGCACCCAGATAATCATAGTACCTACTAATGGAAAAAATGCAAAAACGCCGGTCACAAAACCCCACATTCCCCAGTCTTTGACACCAAAAATAAGGTAGCCAATAGCAGCAAAGATTCCCTGTACCAAGCAGATGATAGGTATCCCTACTGCATTGGCTCTAATCATAAGGTCAGTCTCACTAGCAAGCTTTGCCACATTTTCCGGTTTAAACGGAATGATATGATTTAAATATTTTTCAACATCCTTACCGCTATACAATAAATAGTATAATAAAAAAAACAACATGACCAAATTCGCTAAAACATTGGCCGTGCTATTTAACAACGTGGGTATATAAGTGGCAATTTTTTTGGAAATTAATTCGGCACTGGTTGCTGTAAAAAATTGCTGACCGGTAAACGCTTCGATTTTTTTTGAAAATATTTCCAGACCAATTACTAGTTCGTGCTGGTTGTTGATCAAATCATTTACTTTGGGAGATATCAACAACACAGAAAAATAAATAGGTATAGTAATGACAATGATACTGGAAATAATAAACAAAAGGGCCGTTACTCCTTTAGGCCATCCTTTTTGAATGGTCAGCTTTTGATACCATTTGCGAAGCAGAATATACAAGGTTACGCCTCCTAAAACGCCCGGTAAAAAAACATACAACTCCGCTACCAGCATACCCCCTAATAAAATAATCAGCCCCAGCAGCAGCACTTGTCGCAATTGATTATTAAACATTGTAGGCATAGGGTAAATGTAAGTAAATATTTGTTATCTGTGACTGCTCGATTCAAAATGAAGAATATGCAATAACAAGGTGCTGATAATTACAAGCAATGAATAGACAAAGACTACCAACTACTAAAAAAATGGTCAATAAGGGTACCAACAAGCCGCTATTGCTGCCAGACGGATACCCCTTCGCTGCAATTGGCACAAATGTCAATATTTTTTCTGCTCTTCATCAACTCGCTGCGAAACTGCTTATAATTATCATTTTGCCATACTTCTTTAAATGATTGGTTTTGCAAATTTCCTAACTGGTGTGTTGCATCTTTATCAAAGCAGCAGGGAACCACCAAACCATCCCAGGTAATCACATTGGCATGCTGCATTTTCCAGCAACGGTTGGCCAATTTATTTTTAGCAGCATAACTGCCATCTTTATTTTTTTTATAGCGGCTGTATTTATCAATCGTTGGAATCAACTTATTGGGATCAGTTAAATAATCATACACCTGGGCGGTCTTAAATCTTACCTCATCCACACCAATTTCCTTCGCCATTTTTTTTACTGCTTCTATCTGGTGTTCGTTGTGTTTTACTACCAAAAACTGAAAAAATACAAATGGTGTTTTGCTGTTGAGCGCTTTCTTCCATTTTACAATATTTTTAGCACCCTCCAATACGGTATCGATATTACCACCGATTCGGTATTGTTTATATACATCCTGTGTAGTACCATCGATAGAAATGATAAGCCTATCAAGGCCACTTTCTACCGTACGCTTGGCGGCTGCGTCTGTCAGATAATGAGCATTGGTAGAAGTAGCCGTATAAATCCCTTTATCACTTGCATATTTCACCATTTCCAAAAAATCGGGGTTTAAATAGGGCTCTCCCTGGAAATAAAAGATCAGGTAAAGTAATTCTTTGTGGATTTCATCAATGGTCTTAGTAAAAAAACTCTTTTCCAACATCCCAGTTGGGCGGGTAAATGCTCTTAAGCCGCTCGGACATTCAGGACAGCGAAGATTGCAACTAGTGGTAGGCTCAAATGAAATAGAAACGGGATAACCCCATTGTATCGGTTTGCCGAACCATTTGCTAACGTAAAAACTACTGAGTACTTTGGCTCCATTCCAGCATCTTTTTATAGTAAGTTTACTTGCAAGATTAATGCTATCGTTCCAGTTAAAATCGGGCATATCTACAAAATTAACATTCCCGCTGATATGCGACGAGAATTTTTTTCCAATCCTACTTAAAGCTATTCCTGCTCACTTGAGTGAAGATGTATGAATCAAATAATCTATCTTTAAAAATCAGTTCAACAATTTCTTTTAATGACTATTTGATAAAATTTTGTACACAACACATGGAAGATGATGTAAGAGAATTTTTAGTGAAAATAATGCAGTCCATTTCGATGGGACTGGTTTGGCTACTAACCAATATGAGCATCGGCATTTACTTTGGATATGCTTTTTTTGAGGGAAGACCTACAATCGGCAACTATCTATATTACATTGCCTTTTTAGCATCGCTTATAGCATTCATTATTTATTTGCGTAAAAAATGGAAGGGCTGGGAGGAAACCAATTATTAGTGGTCCACTATTCTAACTGCTGTGATCGGCTATAATCAACCATCGGTTGGCCACTTTACGAAACAGCAGGGTAAATATTCCACCGATATCTCCAATACTTCTGGTTAAATGCCATTTGCCTACCACAAAAAAATAGATGGGTGACAATCGTTTCACCTCCAACAAGTCAAATTTCAATTTTCCCATTGCGGCCGCATCTGGATAATTTTTTCTGTAATTATCCAAGGTTTTTTGCCATCCATAGGTGATGCCTGTTTTGCCAATAAACATCAGTGAATCGCTTTTCCAATAGGTGTTCATAAAGGCCGGAATATTGCCCTTATTCCACTCTTTTGTTTGGCGAACCAATAAATCCCTTACTTCCATCTCATCCTTGCTTTGGGCAAATGAAGTGCAAGTTGTAATAATATAAAGTAGTAATAAAATCGTCGATTTGCTCATACAAAATAATTGAACTTACAAGTTACTCAATAAACCGCAAAATCTTATTTGTAATATTTACCTAACCGGAATATACCCTATACTAATGCTGGTGATGGGGAGAAGAACATTTGCTGCGGTGGCACAATCGGTAATTGTAATAATGCGCACTGATAATTAAAGGAACTGCGATAATTAAAAACCAGTTTTCAAAAGGATGAAAAAATTGTTTTAATACCAAGAACAGGAACCCAGTAGAAAAAACAAAAACCGGTATAAGAGAATGGTGGTGTTTGGCATATCCATGAAACAAGGAATAAGACCCAACAATAAAAGCCAATACAATCATCCCCCACTCAAAAAATGAATTGTGCACGATGTTGATACCAAATACCGGTAAAGTAGAAACCAGTACCGGCAATAATGCACAGTGAATGGCACAAGCTATTGAAGTAGCAATGCCCATCATATCCCAATTGATTTTTGTATTCATGGTAAGAAATGCAAAGGTAATAAATTTGCAATACAGTTGCAACTTTTAAATTCTGCTTCATTTATCAACAAGCCTTCATTACCAACTAGTTTGCGTGTAACTTTGCTAAAAATGGATAGTATGGGCAAAAAATGGCATTGGTACGTTGGCTTCTTTGTTCTTCTATTTGGAGGATATTTTTTGTATTTTTTCAGCCAGGATGATTTTTCACAATCGAGCCTTCCAGTAATCAACAATACGATACAACCGTTTTCTTTTACCAACCAAAACGGAAAAGTGCTAACGGAAAGGGATGTGGATGGAAAGGTATATGTAGCCGAATTTTTTTTTACTACCTGCAAAGGTATCTGTCCGAAGATGAATGCCAATATGCGAAGGGTCTACGACGCTTATAAAAGTGATAGCAGTTTTATGATTTTGTCGCACACCTGTATGCCCGAAACGGATTCGGTGCCACTGCTAAAAAAATATGAACAGCAAATGCTAAATGGAAACTTGGTTCAAAATGAAGATGACTCCTATAAAATCAAGTATGATACAACTACCAGTCGCTTGCCGGTTTCTAGTAATGTAAACTGGAATTTTGTAACCGGAGATAAAGCATCATTGTACAGAATGGCAAGGCAAAGTTACCTGATTGATAATAATAAGCCTGATTCCGCTACTGCTATTGCTGACCAATTTATTCATACACAGTTATTTGCTTTAGTAGACAAACAAAGCAGGGTAAGGGGTATCTATGATGGGCTAAAGGAAAATGAAATTCAAAAATTAGTAAAGGATATTCAAGCTGTATTGAAAGAGAAATACCATAGCAGGAGCCTCAATTAATACATCAAGCGACGAAATATGATAGACGATATTCTTAAAAAAAATAAGCTTAGCGTTACGGATGGACGCAAAAAAATATTAGAACTGTTTTTGGGCAGCGATGGCGCATTGGCACATGCTGATATTGAAAAGTTCACTGGAGAAATGTTTGATCGGGTAACAGTTTACCGCACATTACAAACCTTTGTAGAAAAGGGCATCATCCACCTAATTCCTACCACCGACAACTCCATCTTATATGCCTTATGCAAAGAGAATTGCGAAGCAGGTCATCACCATGATAACCATGTACATTTTATTTGCGATTCATGTAGCAAAACCATTTGTCTCGATGATGTAACCATTCCGCAGGTGAAACTTCCAAAAGGCTTTACGCCCAACAATTCAGAAATGGTGGTGAGCGGGATTTGTTCGGATTGCAAATAAAAAATTACATCTCCGCCTTCACAAAATCCATCAGCACTTTAATCGTAGCTGGACTAAAATCAAATTTCAAACCGGCTGTTTCAAAAAGTTGAGGCAAAGTTTTGGTCCCGCCCATACTCAGCGCATTGCAATAATTATCCAATGCTTGTTGCTTGTTTAATTTAAATTGTCGCCACATACCGATAGCGCCCAGTTGTGCAATGCCATATTCAATATAATAAAAGGGCACTTCAAATAAATGCAACTGTTTTTGCCAAAGATTACTACGAAAGTTTTCCAATCCACTGAAGTCAATTACCCCATCGCTAAACTCATGTAGTATTTCATTCCACCGGGTAGTTCTTTCTTCGTTGCTATGGGTAGGGTGCTCATATACCCAATGCTGGAATTTATCAATGGTGGCTATCCAGGGAAAAATAGTGATTACCCTTTCCAGCTGGTATTCCTTCGCTTTCTTTAATTGCTCGGCATCACTAAAAAACACCTCCCAATGCTCCATGCTAAATAGTTCCATCGCCATGCTGGCCACTTCCGCTATTTCCATCGGGTACTCTTTAAAACCGGTTAACGGTAACGGGTGTGCCAAAAAAGAATGAATGGCGTGACCACCTTCATGCACCATAGTGATAAGGTCCTGCATTTGGCCAGCTGCATTCATAAAAATAAAGGGGGCACCGCTTTCTGCCAACGGGCAGTTATATCCTCCTGGAGCCTTCCCCATCCTGCTTTCTAAGTCGAGGTGCTGCAAGTCATTCATCTTAGCAAGACAGTCTCCAAAAAAAGGGCGCAACTTTGAAAAACATTCTATCGACTGATCGATCAACTCTTTCCCTGTAGTAAATGGTTGTAGCGGAGGCGTACCTTCCGCTTCTGCTTCTATATCCCAGGGACGTAGTGTGTCTAACCCTAGCTTCTCCTTTTTCTTTTGATAAATCTTATTTACCAATGGCATTACATGCTGCTTAACCGCTTCGTGAAAAGCGTAACAATCCTCTTTGCTATAATCAAATCTTCCTAACTCCTTAAACCTATAATCGCGATAATTGGCAAAGCCGGCATTTTGTGCTTCTCTGTTTCGCTTTTCTAATAACTGGTTATATAAATTATTCAATGCGTCGGTGTCCTGCAATCTTCTTTCCTGAATTTTTCGATAGGCCTCCTCCCGTATGTTCCTGTCGGGATGTTGAAAAAATTTGGCTGCCTGCTGCAGCGTGTATTCCTCTCCGTTAATTGTAACGGTCATCTTGGCTGAAATTACGCCAAACTGTTGCTGCATCACTGCTAGCTCCGATTGTAGCGGAATGTTTTCTTCTCTGAATAACTCAATACTTTTTCGGACCGTGCGCAGATAGGTGAAATATTGATTGGTATCCAGCTCTTTCGTTAATGGATGATTGACCAATTTTTTATTCAATGCATCTGCATAGGGCTGGATATTGGGTTGCAATTCGGTACAATAAAAATTAAACGCCTCTTCCAATAATTTGTTTTGGGTATCACAGGTCATTTTTATCTGACGCCAGCAGGCATCCTCGCTTACTACTGCTTCCAACTCACTCTGGTCTTGCAGCCATTTTTCCAGCCTTTCTTTTGAATCGATATTCCTTTCTAGTAAATCCTTGAAAAAGGGCTCTAGGTGTTGCCAGTCAGTAACCACAAATTCAGTAGGAATAAAATGTCGGGGTGTTTTTTGTATATCGGCCGTGTACATAAAAATATTTTTGGGTAGTAACAAGACTACCGTAGCTGAAAACAACTACGGTAGCAAAACAAAGGTTATAAAAAGCCTTGTAGATACTTGTTAAATATGGCTGGCATTGTAAAATTGCCCTATTCAACTACAATCGACTTAGGCCATTTTCCGAGGTGAATTTATTTTTTTTGGTGGAGCTGCTTTTACCGCGGCCTGCTTTGGTTCAGCGGTTTTTGCCTTTGGGGTTATTACCTCATGAGCGGCTGCCGTATCACTGTCATGGTTATCTGATAATTTAATATCTACTTCGTTAGCCACTAACAATGCATACCATTTCACCATCTTCTTCATATCACTTCCGTACACTCTTTCAAAATCCATCGCTGGATATACTTTTTCAAAATAGGCTTTGATTGCTTTAGCATCTGCCTTTCCATCAGGAATCGCCACCGTGCTTTTTTTCATTGCGTCAAAAACTTCTATCAGGTTTACATTGTCTTTGGCGGTAAATACTTCAATACTTTCGAGGTGAGAAAAACTATGCAAGCGGGTACTTACAAATTTAGTGCTCTTGTCCTCTAATGATTTCACAATGCCGCCATCTGCTTTCGAAGACATCAATTCGAATAAACCACTTAATCCGGTTACGGAAACTAATCTGTTATAATCCATATGATCCATTTATTTTAGGGTTGCAAGGTAGTTGTAAAAAAGCAAAAAGAGGACAATTTTAAAGCCAATCCCATTAAAATTAAGCAGCTTGTAAGCGGATATCCGGCGAGTCGGCTAAAAGAATTCCTCCGCCAATGCAGCTTCGGATGATTTGCACTGCTACTAATAATTATTTATTCCCGTTGATTTGCTCATATAGTTGATGCACATCTGTTATTTTAAATAATTGCGTACCCTCGTTCATGGTAGCCGCTGAGCCACAGGCTACACCAAAATTAATGACTTGTTGAAGAGGTTGCTGCTGTTGCAACATATAGGTAATCCCCGCCACCATACTATCCCCTGCGCCAACAGTACTTTTCTTTTTTACAATGGGAGCCGAAGCAAAATATTTTTTTTCTTGGGTTACCAGCCAGGCGCCATCGGGCCCCATGGATACTGCTATCAATTCTGCAAAACCATCCCTTACCGCTTGCTGGGCTGCGTCGGGCACTTCATTTGTTTGGAGCTTATCTATATTGAGCATTTTGCACAACTCGCTGATATTGGGCTTTATTAAAAAAGCATGTTTGCCCTGTAAAGCTTGCAATGCCGGTCCAGAAGTGTCCACAATACATTTTGCACCCACAGCGTTGGCTGTTTTAACAATGAGCCCATAAAAATAATCTGGTAAACCCGGGGGCAAGCTACCACTAGCCACTATATAGGCTGGGCTATAGGAAAGGATGTCGTCAATCAGATTTTTAATTACCTGCTCTTCGATGGATTTTCCGGGAAATGTAAACCTAAACTGGTGATTGGTTTCAGATTCCAGTACCACCCAATTTTCCCTAGTTTCTACAGAAGAATTGATGGAGTGAAACGGAATTTTTTCAGCCGTAAGTAGGCTCTTGAGCATTTCACCATTATGACCACCCGCAGGAAAAAGCGCTACCGAAGCGGCCTCCAGTTTTTTTAAGGCTTTGCTCACATTGATTCCACCACCACCTGGCTCATTCAACACATCGGTGCAGCGTTGCTTTGCCTCTGGCTGAATCAAATCCGTAATGGTGCTTTTGTCAATAGCAGGATTTAGGGTAACGGTTAGTATGGGACTAGTATTCATTGGGTAAAATTATTGTATAAGTGGAGATGTTGAACTAGCTCGGTAACTTACAAACGGGCCCTTATAAAGTTAGTTCAATTATTTTTTTAAGACGAAGAAAATGCTTTATTTAACAAAATCCGGTTACCTATTTTTTTGATTCGATGCTTTCAGCGGCTTTAATAATGCTTCCAATCCATTTATTTTAATTTCATACATAGTGGATAGCAATACGCCCAGCTTACCTACCGGAAAGCCCTTGCGCTGGAACCATTCCAAGTAAGAAACTGGCAAATCACAAAGTAAAATCCCCTTGTATCTTCCAAAAGGCATTTGCATGGTTACCAATTGCAATAAAATATTTCCATCCGGTTTTTCGGGCGACTCGTACATTGTTTTGTTTTTAGTTGAGTGAATTAATCTTCACTGCTTACCTATTGCATTCATCTGGCTATTCTAAAAATAATCCAACTGCTAGGAGTATTTACATTTTTACTGCAATAATCCAAAAAGCCAATTTAATGCAAATACTGAATAATCTACCCATAATAAATTTTTTATTAATCGCCGGTTCAATACATTTACGGAAATAAATTAAATTCGCTTTAATTTGGCAGATTAGATACCCATTTTCAATAATAGTTGCAGTTACTGAAACTCGCTATAAGCAAGGTTTTATTTTAACTTATCAACTATATAGAATCCATTAATAAAACCTATTACAATTATCATTCTCTTATGTAAATAAGCCTAGTCTACTCTCATCCTTTCATTCATTTTATCGCAACCAATATGCCAAACCCATTTGCAACCAACTTTCCAATTGCTTCAAAAAAAATGAAGGTTTGGGTATTGGCTCCTTATCTGCAAAAAAGCGATGAAAACATTGACTACTATTATGATTTTAGTCAGAGCATCGCTGAGTATACTCGCAGCTTTGAGGAGCTAGGCTTGGAGTGGATTTGGCAACCCGTTACCATTAGCGATTATGACAGTATCATTGACAGCATTGTCGCAGAAAAAGAAATCGGGCATGTTTTTCCTATTGTATTCAATATTTGTGACGGGGATGAAGTAAATGGCACACCTGGTATTTCAGTGGTAAAACGATTACAACAAAATGAACTGGTATACACCGGAGCAGACGAGTATTTTTATGATATTACCACCTCCAAAATACATATGAAACTTGACTTTGACCGGGCCGGTATCTCCACGGCTCGATGGGAGGCCATTCACAGCGCTGACCAGCAATTGCCTGGCATTTTTGAAAGGCTGGGTACACCGGTCATTGTAAAACCTGCTGTTTCTGGCGGAAGTATGGGGTTAGGTATTAAAAATGTGGTACACAATACAGCCGAATTACAAATTCAAATTGATCGGATGTTTGCCGGCTACCGTGGATGGAATCTTACCACCGATGGGATTGTGGCAGAATCATTCATCAACGGTAACGAATACACGACACTCATCGTTGGTGCATATGACCAACCCGAGCTTGCTACTATCTATACTCCTGTTCAAAGGGTTTTTCATCCTTCGCTACCAGCCGAGGAGCGGATATTAAGTTTCGACCGGCTATGGGAAGTTTATGAAGAGGAGGGGCCCATGCCCAACGACGGCAATTTTTATGAATACGAGGCCCCAGATTCAAGCTTGATCAATGAATTAAAAAAAATAAGTTGGGACGCCTTTGTGGCAACTAAGGGAAAAGGATATACTAGAGTGGATATCCGACAAGATTCAATAACTGGCAACATGTACGTGCTGGAAGTAAATGCACAATGTGGTTTGAGCGAAGACGAAGACTATACTTCCATAGGCGCTATCTTACGGTTGAGCAACAAAACATTTACAGAATTGGTGAAAGAAATCATTCATTGCGCTTTATCAACTTTCACTTCAAGTGTAACGCAACCCATCGGTTAATTTTTTAAAAACGGCAGCAGCCATCATTCAACAAATTGCTTCAATGAACGATCAGAAAAATAATTTGGTAGCACGTGGTACAACAACAATACTGGAAGAAATAACGGAAAAGAATACACGCCAACTGAAAGTATGTGTGCTACAGCCCGACTATTCTACTTCTGGTGTAGATTATCAATTGTACGATCCAGAAAGAGATTTATCTCACCTGATTCCTGAAGCAACAGTAGACCATGTTCGACTCAATAAACTGACCACTTACCAACAGCTGAAAGAATTAAAGAAGAAAAAATATGATGTATTTGTGAATTTATGTGAAGGCTACCTTGAATGGGAAGTTCCCTCAATAGATGTCATCTACACACTTGAATTACTGAATCTTCCCTTTACAGGGCCCACTACTTTACTGTATGATCCGCCAAAAGAATTAATGAAATATGTGGCCTACACCGAAGGAGTCCTTACACCCGCCTATGCATTGATTGAAGAGGAAGAAAGTATGGAAAAACAAATTGAACACCTTTCGTTTCCATTGTTTGTTAAGCCTGCCAAAGCTGGTGATAGCTTGGGTATTGATGAAAAAAGTTTAGTAAATAATATCGTTGAGCTGAAGGAAAAAATACATTTCATCATAGAAGAATATGGTCCCCTGCTGGTAGAAGAATATATACAAGGACAAGAGTTTACGGTGATGGTAGCCGCCAATGCGGGCAGTGGAAAAGGAGTAACCAGTTTTAAACCAGTAGAGTATATTTTCCCTGATGCCACTCCATTTAAAACCTATGCATTAAAAACATCTGAATTACATCCTACTGCCAATATACCTGTTGCAGATGAGGTAATTGAAAAACAATTAAGAGCGGCGGCCGAACAAATTTTTAGAAGTTTTAATGGAGTAGGCTATGCAAGGCTTGATTTTAGAATGAATGCTGCAGGAAGGTTATTTTTTCTTGAAATAAATTTTACCTGCTCGGTATTTTATACAAACGGATATGAAGGCAGTGCCGACTATATTTTGAAACACGATGGTTTTGGCCAAGCCAATTTCCTTCGGCACATTATTGCGGAAGGAATAACAAGGCACCAGCAAAGGCAAAAAAAATATCGTATGAAGGGTAATGCGATAGCAGGCTATGGAATTTATGCCATACAAG
>CANJAW010000004.1:0-21316 GCA_947472215.1 Chitinophagaceae bacterium | reverse complement strand
TTTTCATAACCCGATTCGATTATTAGGTAGATGCGTTTTGTAAATTAAAAAAGACATTTCTTCAGAAGACAATATTTTAATACCGTTATTTTCCATAACATACCATTTCCCTAATATAAGCCGTGCCCACTGATTTCAAAACTGAAAGTTTTATGCCATCATACATTCCATTTACTAATTCTATCCTTTTGTGGCCGACACTAGTTCCTTTCGAAATTAATATCCAACTTCCCTGTTGTTTTCCATAAAGTTGATACTCCTGTACCCTTTCGCCTTGACGGATATCTTCCATTATTACCACAGAAGAAAGAGATTGCGGAGATGTAAATTTCACCTCAAAAGATTTTCCTTTACCAGCAATTTTCCCTAATGGTTTGGAGAAATTCTTTTTTAGTTGATTGCCAAATTCCTTCATCCTTTTTACATCTACCTCAGGAACTAAGCCCTTATCATTCACTACTACTCCGAGTAACATATTGGTATTTCTTCCTACGCTTTTACTATGCTTATCCATCAGCTCATCCAGACTCCGCAGCTGGTCATCCTCGCCTTTATGCCAGAACCAACCTCCTTGAAAAGAGGCGTTTAAGCGCAATGGAAAATCCGATTCACCCGGGCACCAGAACAATCCTTTTGGGTTACCATTAAGCCCTTTGATTTCAATTAGTCCAGAAGCGGAGGTGGTAGAGTCGGCGCGCGACCAGCATGGATAAGGCGCTACACCTTCTTCATTTCCGACCCAGCGAATATTATTTTCATGACCATAGGGGCCTTGAAAAGCAATCGCATTGGGCTGTTGCTTTTTTAACATCGACAGCACATCAAAACCTCCTTTTTCGGGAGGCAATACGCCGCCGTCGAACCATACCTCAAAAAGATCACCATACTGCGACCATAGTTCATTGAGCTGCATTTTTACAATCTCATTATAGCTTTTTTGTTCAGCAGCATTTCCAGAAACTACTTTTCCAGGATTGTCCACTTGCAGATATCCGTTGGCGGTAGTACTGGCATAAATACCGGGCTTAAGGCCGTACTTTTTACAGGAGGCGATAAAATCTTTTACTATATCTCCTTTCCCATTTCGCCAAGGGGTGTTTTTAACACTATATGGATGAGCCTTTGTAGGCCATAAACTAAAGCCGCTGCAATGTTTTGCCACTAGCACTGCATAAGTGGCACCAGCCGCCTTAGATGCTTTGATCCATTGGTCGGTATTGAGCTCCGTTGGATTAAAGATGGATAGATCCGGATGGTAATTCCAGTTTTTTCTGAAATCATACTCCGGTTCAAAAACCGGCATATCGAAATGAATGAGTACGCCAATCTCCGCATCGGCCCATTGGGTCTGGGCTTTAGAAGGAAATACAGCTGTTGAATTTTGTGCAGCCGACTGTTTTACTAGGGAAAAAAGAAGTAAATAAATCAGGAAGCATTTTTTCATAACGAATTTTTATGATGATATTTCTTAAACAATTTCAATTTGTTTCTTATTGTCTGAAATGCACTTGCTAATCAAACACCCTACTTTTTTCCATTCAAAGCCCATCTGGAAAAGGGACAAGCTTTCCGGTATTTTTAAATCGAGGCATCGGCGATTTCCACTGCCTAAATTGATTGGAAAGCAATGTAGATAATTCTACCAATTTGCCGGCATACTGACTTGAAAGATCATTGCTTTCTCCAATATCAATAGCAAGGTTGTACAACTCTTTCTTTCCCGTGCGCATACTGTAAATCATTTTCCAGTCTCCTTTCCTAATGGCGCTATAATAATTTATACCTGGGCCATCCTTATCGGTCCATTTATTAGGGAAATGCCAAATCAAGGATCTGGAGGTGTCAGAAAAATTAGCATTTTTCAAAATAGGCATAAGGCTTTTACCATCGACCGCCTGCACAGATTTGTAATTTTTCAAACCCGCCATTTGTAAAATCGTAGGAAAAAAATCTTCGATCATTACATATTGATTGGCAGTTGAATTGGGACGCACAACGCTAGGCCACTTTACAATCATTGGCTCTCGTATACCACCTTCATAAACAGAACCCTTACCAGCTTTGAGCGGAAGATTTTGGGTATGCTGCTTACCCCCTCTTGGAGGAGTAAGGCTCAATCCTCCGTTATCACTCATGAAAATAATAATGGTGTTTTGATCAACTTTTTTTTCTTTCAGAAAATTCATAATATCTCCTAGGCTCTTATCCATTCCCTCAATAAGGGAAGCGTATTTTGCTTCAGTAGTATCCATCCCCGCATCCAAGTATTTCTTAAAAAAACGATTGTCCGCCATAATAGGTGCATGAATTGCATAATGAGCCATATTCAAATAAAAGGGTTGTTTATTTCGAATCGGGGCTTGCAACGCTTTAATGGCTTCAAGGGTTAATGCTTCCGTTAAAAAAGTGTCCGACCCAAAATATTCCTCTAAGTCAGGAACCGCTTGGGCACTTGTTTTTCCAGGAATATTTCCATAATTGTCTTTACCATAATAACTCTGGGGATGGCCAGCAGCATGTCCTGAAACATTGACCATAAAACCCATGTTATAGGGATTGGCACCCGGTGTACCCATAGATGCCCAATGGGCTTTACCCACATGAATAGTATAATATCCAGCTGATTTTAAAAGAGTAGGAAAAGGAGTGGCATAATAGGTTTTTCCAATACCCGGAACTGGACTTAACCCATTTATATTCCAGTCGGCGGCAGTCATTTGCTCATCCTTACTATCTGTATTATTATTTTTCCAAGGTGATGTCCAATTGGTGATTCCAAGATGAGCACTATTCATTCCAGTAAGCATACTCGACCGGGTGGGTGTACAAACCGGAGCCGCATAGGCATTGGTAAACTTCATTCCCTCTTTGGCTAAACGCTCTAAGTTTGGAGTATGATACAATCTGTTAAAGGGTGTTGCCTGAGTCCAAAAATTAACAGAACAATCTTGCCAACCCATATCATCAACAAGAAACACAATGATGTTTGGTTTAATCTGAGCAAATAGCGATAAATGCAAACCCAGCGCTACTAACAATATACCCTGTTTCATTTTTATTTTTTAAAATAATTGGCTTCCCAAACCTTATATCTTTTATACTGTGATTCCATTTTGGTTTGAAAAGCTGGCCAGTTCTTATTTTCCTTTGCAGACCACAACACTTCGCTCAATGCACTTAAACGCGGAAATAACATGTATTCCACTTTTGATGGATTGGACATGTATTCCGTCCATACATTTCCCTGTGCTCCTAAAACATAGGTAGCTTGTTGAGCAGTCAATTCTTTGGGTACGGGTTCGTAACTATATACTGTTTCCATTGTTAAAAAACCACCAATAGTAACCGAGTCTTCATTATTAGTTTGGGAATGATCTAAATAAACATGGCTTCCAGGAGTCATAATTACCTGGTGGTTTTCCTTTGCCGCAGCAATACCACCTTCTTCCCCTCTCCAGCTCATCACAATTGCATTGGGGGCAAGACCGCCTTCCAATATTTCATCCCAGCCTATCAATGTCCTGCCTTTTTTATTGATGTATTGCTCCATCCGCTGAATAAAATAGCTTTGTAAACCGTGTTCATCCTTTAAACCTTTTTCTTTAATTAGCTGCTGACAAAATTCACTCTTTTTCCAGGCATCCTTAGGGCACTCGTCGCCTCCTACATGGATATATTTTGAAGGAAACAATGCCATCACTTCATCCAACACATCTTCTAAAAATTTAAATGTATATTCAGTAGGGGCATATACATCGGAATGTACCCCCCAAGTTTCCTGTACCAGTTTAACCCTTCCGGAAGCCAATTCCAGCTTACTCTTTTCAGCAATCATGTTGTCAGGAATAACTGTTTTTTGATCAGAAAAACAACTTAACATTGGATAGGCTGCGATAGCTGCACCACTATGACCTGGCATTTCAATTTCTGGAATTACCGTAATGAATCTATCGGCAGCATATTGTACAATTTCCTTTACCTGTTCTTGTGTGTAAAAACCACCATCCCTTCTATTGTCATTTCCCTTACCCGGATAGCGGCCTACAATGGTACCATTGCGCCAAGCTCCTACTTTGGTAAGATTAGGATACTTTTTAATTTCAATTCTCCAGCCCTGGTCCTCCGTCAAATGCCAATGAAAATAATTCAGTTTATGCAAGGCCAGATAATCAAGATATTTCTTAATGAAACTAACTGGAAGAAAATGACGACCCACATCCAACATAGCACCCCTGTAAGCAAAGCGTGGCTGGTCATCCACCTGCACTACTGGAATACTTAAAGCTTTGCTTTTTTCGGTGGGAAGCAACTGGAGTAAGGTTTGCATTCCATAAAAACTACCCGCCGCAGAATTTCCGGTGATAACAACTCCTTTCGTTGTGGATTGCAAATGGTAACCAGCTGCCTTCAGGCCCTCCTGCTGGGTAAGGCTTGTAATTTGAATGGAATTACTGGTAGCATTCTTTACAATTTTTAATGAAAAGCCATAGTTTGTAAATAAATATTTGTTTAAAAATGTGGCTGTAGTAGCATCCTGCTGGTTGGCAATTACCAATTTCGTTTCTGGGTTTACAATAAAACGCCCCTTGCCGGTGCTTACCTGCAAAGGCTGGGGAATGATATGGACTTGCTGCTCAAACGAAGGAGCACAACACAATATAAAACTACCTAAAAGAAGAAATGACTTTATCATAATGTGAATTTTTAATTATTTAAATTTAATACCGCTATAAAATACCCAATTTTAATTCTGAAACTTGATTTTTTAAATCAACCTGATGTTATTTACAGACCGATAAAAATATTTTTTTTAATAGGTAATAATTTTGCATCATAAACCACCTTGGCCACTATATAGTTTTATTGATTTATTGAGTGTTACTTGCAAAACGGTTACGTATTTATCCTGAACCCCTTCGGGCAGATTGATATAAACCAAACCCGGAACAGGACTCCAAGATATTTTTCCAACAACCTTATGTGTCAGCTTCGCGCCGTTACCCAAAACCATTATGTCATCAATTTTACAATCCAACCCCTTCAACATGAGTTGTCCACTGGTATTGCCATGCACAAATAAATAAAGTTTTGTAGAGTCTTTCGATAAAGTGGTTGGGCCGTAAAAATGCCCCTTCGGGATTCCTCCAACCGTAGCAAAGATTGCAGCGGAATTTTTTTTATTCCAAGCACCCAATTCTTTTAATACATTGATTTCCTGTTCAGGAATCGTTCCGTCTTCTTTAGGGCCAATATCCAATAAAAGGTTTCCTCCATTGGAAACTGCATCTACAAAAATAGTTATGATTTCAAAAGGGGTTTTCCAGTTTTGGTCCTTTGGCTGAAATCCCCAATTATCATTGATAGTCATACAAAGTTCCCACCAATTTAAATGAGGGCGGCTTACAGGGAAATTCTGCTCAGGGGTAGCATAATCACCATACCCCTGTAATCGACCATTAATAATAGATACAGGGTTTTTAGAAAGTATGATTTGGCGTACTTTTTCTGATTCCCACTCTTCTGCACTATGTTCCCAATCTCCGTCAAACCACCACAGATCCGGATTAAACCGATCACTAATTTCTTTTATCTGCCCCTGAAAAAATGCCCTAAATTTATTCCAACGCGGGTAATCATCCTGCAGTTTATACCTAGAGCTATCTTTCAAAAAACCAGGATAATCCGCATTCGACCAATCTATCAAAGAAAAATAAGCGCCGCATTTGATATCCCGCTTACGCAATGCTTCAAAAAAAGGTTTCACCATGTCTTTTTTGGCAGGAGTTGCTTTTACAATACTTAGCTCATTGAGTTTGGTATCGTACATGGCTACCCCATCATGGTGTTTGGTAGTAATAACGGCATACTTGGCACCACTTTCTTTAATTAGATCTGCCCAATAATTCGGATCATATTTATTAAGTGTATACCCGTTTAACTGTTTCATATAATCAGCATGACTGATTTTTTTGTTATGAAAACTCCAAGACTCATCGATTCCATTGACCGAATAAATACCTGCATGAATAAAGATGCCCAATTTAGCATCGGCAAACCAACTCATTTTTTCTTGAATACTAGAAGGGTCTATCTTAGGCTGAGCATGAACCAATAGACCTATCAAACAAAACAGGCTCAAAAAAAATACATTTTTTTTCATTGCAACAAAATTGAAATTAAATAATCGTTTAAAACAGATGAACCTCATTCAATGAAACATTTTAACAGATAACTGTAAAATCCACAAGTCCTCATTTACAAAATAGGACTCAATTGTAAGTCGCCTGCAAAACGGTAATATTTTCCTGGCTGCGTTTTAAATTCCATTTCAGCATTGCCATATTTCAATTTGCAAAGTCCCCCTTTTTTTGAATTCAGTTTTGCAGTAAGTAATTTACCATCCTTCCATTTTATATCTACTACAAATCCGCCACGGGCACACAACCCTTTTACTTCTCCATCTTTCCAGCTTGAAGGAAGTGCAGGTAGCAATGTAATAAACCCTTCCTGACTTTGCAGGAGCATTTCTGCTACACCGGCAGTAGCCCCAAAGTTTCCATCAATTTGAAAGGGAGGATGTAAATCAAATAAATTTTCAGCAGATTTCTTCATTAGGATTTCATTGAACGCATGTAAAGCTTGTTCTCCGTCTTTTAACCTAGCCCATAAATTAGTTACCCAAGCTGCGCTCCATCCAGTATACCCTCCACCATTTTTCAAACGATATTCAAGTGATTTTTTGGCCGCTTCCCAATAAGTAGGCGTTTGCACACTATTGAATGCATTACCTGGGTACAAAGCATACAAATGTGATAGATGCCTGTGTCCTGGCTCCTTTTCAACATAAGGTTTCGCCCATTCTTGAATCCTGCCATCTGGAGCAATTTGGGGCTTTAATAAATTCGCTTTGGCTACCCTTAATTCGTTAATAAAAGGATCTTTGTCGTGTAGGATTTCAGCAGCCTGTATGATGTTGGTAAACAACTCTTCTATAATTTCCTGGTCATGCGAAGGCCCCATGCTGATGCTGCTCACATAGCCGTTTGAATTTGGTACAACAAAACTATTTTCTGGGGATGATGATGGTCCAGATACAAGCTTTCCCGTCTCTTTATCAGGCACCAACCATCCTATGTAAAATTTTGCAGCACCCTTCAACGTTGGAAAAACGGATGCCAAATATTTCTTATCTTTTGTGAAAGCATAATGCTCCCAAAGGTGCTGACAAATCCAGCCACTGGCACCGAAGGTGAGTCCCCACGAAGGATGCTCCCCGGGGGAAGTGAAACCCCAGACATTAACAATGGGATTGATGCACCACCCTTTTAAGCCAAACTGAATTGCAGCGGATTTTGTTGCCGGCTTTTCAATACTTTGGATGAAATTGGTGAGTGATAAATGCAGGTCGCTCAAATTCGTGTTTTCCGCCAACCAATAATTCATTTGCACATTGATGTCGGTGTGGTAATCACCATTCCAAGGGGTTTGAATTTTATTAGCCCAAATACCTTGTAAATTGGCAGGCAAGGTATTTTCTCTTGAAGATGAAATCAGTAAATATCGGCCGTACTGAAAATACAATTGTGATAAATAATTATCATTCTTGGATTGCTGTATATTTTTTAGCCGCTCATCTGTTGGCACGGTATCGATGTTGTTTTCCGCTGCTAGCTGCAAAGACACCCGATTGAAATAGAATTGATGATTTTTGATGTGCTCCCCTCTTACCGAAGCGTAGGTTTTGAGAGAGATCCTATCCAAATTGTCACGGGTAATCTTTTTGTATCCATTGCCTTTAAAAATAGGGTAATTATTTTTATAATCGGTAGAAGCAGTTAGATACAAAATCACTTCATCAGCATTTTTGATTGCTAATTTATTTTCAGATAATGTTTGGCTACCCCCTTTCAACAAAGCTTTCAGCCTAGTCATATATTCCATCCCATTTCCGCCCTTGCCATTTTGTAAAACTCCCGACATTACCAATTCACCATTAACCGATTGGGTTGAAAAATACTCAGGACGGTTTAGCGTTGCCGATAAACTGATGGCTCCTTTTTTATCAGCAGTAAGTCGAACCACTAAACAATTCGCAAAAGAACTGACAAAATATTCTCGTTTAAAATGAATACCGTCTTGCAGGTAACTAACATTGGCTATGGCATTACCTAGATTTAGATCCCGATAATAATTGGTATAGTCCGTTTGTCTGCCAAAATCAATCCGCAAGTCACCCAATGTTTGAAAACATCCAAAAGGGACTTTCGCTCCTCCCCCACTACCTGAACCAACCCCTTTGCAAATCTGCGTTTTATTAGTGAGCTTAGTAGCCTCCTGAAATTTTCCTTCAAACAATAAAGCCCGTATTTCATTGATATATTTGGAAGCTTCCGGATTGTCATTATCATCTTTACTGCCACTCCACAAGGTCTTTTCATTTAACTGTACGCGTTCTATATTTACATCTCCAAACACCATTGCCCCCAGATTGCCATTGCCAATGGGCAGGGCTTTCAACCATTCTGGATCATCTTTGCTGCTTTTTAAATCATCGGGCACAGAAGCGTTGGCTGGATGGCGATACCAAAGTTTCAAATCAGTTGGTTGAGAAAAAAGCACAGGAAAACTAAGTCCCAATAAACTTAAAATGGTAAAAAATTTTTTCATATAAAATGTTTTAAATGCAGTGAATTAAAATACTATCCTACCGGCTATAAAAAAACTAATCTAAATCAATTACTCTATTCCCCAACGCTTATTTGGCTGGTCCCCCATCACAAATTCCAACACCCCTCCTTTTATAATATCAGCATGGTTGATCCAGCATTTAAGATACGGCTTTCCATTAAGGAATGCAGATTGTATATAGCGATTGGAAGGTGAATTATTTTTTGCTACAATAGTAAACTTGCCTCCACTTGCATAAATAGGGTCAAGCTGAATGGTTGCTTTGGTAAACAAGGGGCTAAACAATTCATAGCGATTATCTCCCGGACAAACCGGATGAAAACCTGCAGCTGCCAACACAAACCAGGCCGACATTTGCCCCACATCTTCATTCCCTACCAGCCCGTCTTCTTCAGAGTTGTGATAAGCCCTGTCGCAAATCGTTCTTACCCATTGCTGGGTTAGCCAAGGTGCCCCCAGCCGGTTAAACAGAAAAGGTGCATGGTGAACGGGTTCATTGGAATGATTATAATAATCATTCCACATTAAATTGTCAGGTGCTTTTTCAAAAAAATTGAGGAGGTCGGCAATTGTTTTTTCCTTTCCGCCCATCAGTTCCGTCATGCCTTTTACATCATGGGGAACAAACCAACCTTGCTGATAAGGATTGCTTTCTACACAACCATAATCCTGTTTCATTCGCCCCTTTTCGGGCCATGCCAACCAGCTTCCATCCAAATTTTTAGGTCGGAACCAACCCACTGATGAATCAAAAATAGTACGATAGTTCTGCGAACGAAGAAGATAAAGCGAAGCATCCGCAGTATGTCCTAACTGTTTAGCCAGTTGCGCCTGGCACCAATCAAAATAAGCATACTCAAGCGTATTGGAAATACCGGATGAATATCCCTTCTCACCGTTACCAAATTTTTCAACCGAATTGCGGCAATATTCATAGGCCTTTGGAACATTGAAATTTCTTATCCCCTTATTATACGCATCAGCAATCATGCTTACCGCAGGATTACCAATCATACATCCGCTGTAGGCATTTAAAAACTCCCAGCGCTCCAAATAATGTTTGCCAGTTTCATCCGCCAGCTCCACCAATGAATTGATCATGTCATTGACAATCGTTGGATTAATGATTGTTTGTAAGGGAAGTTGACTCCTAAAAACATCCCATCCACTGAAAATAGTACGCTTCGTAAATTGTTGGCTTGTATGAATCTTGCCATCTCCTCCAGGATAATTGCCATTTACATCTGCAAAGGAACGGGGGTCAATCATGGTGTGATAAAGTGCTGTATAAAACACAGTTTTTTGATCGGTTGTACCTCCTTCTATTGCAATTTTTCCAAGAGCTTTATTCCAAAGAGTTGTTGCCTTATTTCGGACCTTATCAAAATCCCATTCGCTGATATCCGCTGCTAGATTCTGTTGTGCACCCTCCATACTCACAAATGAAATTCCCGCCTTCAGTAATACAGCCTCGTCTTTTTTAGTGGCAAAGTTTGCAAAAAAACCTAGGTGCTTGCCCTGCTTTTCTTTGCATCCATTGATAACATCAGCACCGGCTGTAAGCAACTGAAAATTTTCCCCTTCGATAGACGCTCTTTTTCGACTTACCCCATCCGGAATGGCTACACTCCACACACCGTAATTTTTTAATGGCTTACTAAATTTTGCATAAAAATAAACCGTGTAATTCGCATGTCCAGACCCATTTCCCCAGCCCCCTCCATCCGGAGTGCATTTCATCCAACCTCCAATGGTATACTCATCCAGCACCTTTATATATTGCTCTGTAGATGTACCACCCACCCTTCTTGCCAAATCTATCTGGATTCTAGATTGCTCATGGGCAGGAAAGGTAAAACGCATCATACCACTGTGTGGTGCAGCGGTCATTTCGGCTTTGATATGATAATCCGAAAGCTCCACTGAATAATAGCCTGCGCGAGCGATTTCACTTTTTTTATCGTAAGCACTTCTATACCCTTTGATGGGAGTATTTTCCTTGCCTGAGTTAGTAATTAATTTACCGGCAGTAGGCATTACCAAAAAATTCCCCAAATCCCCATACCAACCAATTCCACTCATTTGGGTAAAGGCAAACCCTTCGATGGTAGTATGCTGAAAACTATAACCCGGACCATTGTCACCGCCAGTGATTGTATTGGGACTTAATTGTACCAAACCAAAGGGTGTGGTGGCGCCTGGAAAGGTTTTACCCAAACCATGTAATACCCCAGCCCTTTCAACATCCGTACTTGCGCCAATCAATGGATTTACATACGCTGCCGGAAGTTTGGTCTGAGCATACAGATTTAGAAGAAGGATGGAAGTAACTATTACTATTATTATTTTTTTCATTGTCAGGCATTGATTTAATATTATTCGATTCCCCTAAGTGCTATTTTTTATTGTTTGTAAAAAAGCATTACGACTAGCCTAATTTAATTATATTTTCCGTAGCAAAAAAGACCTTATCAATTCGTCATAAAATGCCAAGTATAATTACTGTACGACCAAACAGTTGCACCCGAAGGAATAGAAACATTGCCTTGAAGTACGCCTGCCTTATCTTTTTTTGCTGACAAAGTAATTCGAGTGAATTTTCCTTTTTCATAATCAAAACTTTCGCCATCGTCATCGTATAATTGATAGGAACTTTCTTTTTGTCCGTAGTGCCTGATTTCTACAGGCAATTTCTCTTTCCCAATTCTTAAAATTGGTGCAGTCATTGGTATAATCCCTCCATCACGCACATAAACGGGTATGATATCTAAGCCGGGAGTAATGGTTAATACTTCCCCTTCGCCTGCAAATTTTCCGGTGTAAAAATCATACCATTTACCTTGAGGCAACACCACCTTTCGAGTAGTTTGACCCGCAAACAAAGGTGCAACCAAAAGATCATCCCCCACCATAAACTGGTCTTTAATTTCATGCTTTGATGCTTTGGCATAGGGGTTATCGACAGAACTAAGTTTGCCTTTGGTAAGCGTAGCACTTACGTTGAACCCTGGCACTAAATTCATTGCTTTGATAGGTGGCGTGCCGTAAAAAGCATAATCAGCATAATTGGTATATAGGTATGGAATCAATTGCATTCGAAGGTTAGCAATGAACTGCACTTGTTTTTCCACTTCGGGAAATGACCATGGTTTGGTTCCGTCAGACCAAGCATTAATCATTGCTAAGGGTGAAAAACATACCGTTTGCATTCGCCTCAACCACTCTTCAGCAGTTGCGGAGCCCCTCACTTCGGGAGTCCATAAAACGCCAATAAAGGAACTATTAATCATTGCCGTTATGAAATCGGGATGGCTGTAATAATCATTGTAAATCACATAAGGAAAAGAGGAGGCTCCTGCATTGGAACCTCTCACCAAACCATAGGTTCGGGTATTGTTTTTTCGGTACAGATTGGCGGTCAGTTGCTGCATCATCAAGGCATAAGTCTGGCGAATTTGCTCAGCCGAATTACCAGAAGGAAATCTGGCAACATCGGGCCAAAGCCAATTATCGAAACCGTCGTTCTCATCCATCTTAAAACCGCTTACTCCCTTACTGAGCAAATATTTGGAAAAATGTTGAGCTACTAATTTTTGCACTTGGGGCATAGAATAATCTGGTACTACACCAGCCCAAACTGTATGAGACGCAGTAAAAGGCAAGATTGGTTTATACAATTCGCCATCGGGCGAAATATAAGGATTGATCCAAAGATTGGCATACACGCCCCTATTTTTTAAACTATCCATCAATCGTTCAGGATGAGGAAATCTACCTTTGTCCCAATCGTACGTACAAGGATATGATTTACTTTGCCAGCCAGGCTCTAGGCCAATCACTGTCAAGGGAAACTGATGCGCTGCATATTCTTTCACTTCATTCATCACATCCACTTCGCTATAAAGTGTTGGGGTGCGATGCCAAAATCCCAATCCCCATTTGGGAGGCAGGCACCCTCCCCCATTAAACAAATTATACCTGCGCACAGCATCTAAAGGAGTTGGTCCACCAAAAACGATTATCTCTGCCCCTGCAGCTGGTATTAATATTTCAATATTGTCGGAATAGGGACTAGAATCCCAATGCTTATCCGTATTTCTATCCCGAACAACTGGAGGATGCTTGCTATCTTTTTCCACAGCAGTGCCAACCCATACATCAATATAACGGGCAGCATTGATTAATACCCCATAACCATTGGACGAAACATAAAAGGGCACCGGCGCATGATTTCGGCCATTATCTTGTCCGCCATAATGATCCATATGCAGCCGCATGATGCGACCGCGTTGCTCCACCGTTTTAAAGTTCAACCCCAATCCGAAAATTTTCTCACTACTATCCAGTGGAAAATGCAGATAGGTTTTACCATCAATAATAGTAGCTTTTATTTCATTTTTAGGAATTGGGAAATTGACCGTTTCCATCAATTGCAAACCGGCCATTCGAGGTTTTACAGCTGTGGCAGTATAAAAATTAAACTTGTCGGGCTTGCCCAGTTTTGCACTCCAAATACCCGGTGCTACTGACTTCCATTCAATACCAGGCTGAGCGATTCCTATTGTACTGGAAAGTAATAAAATAAAAACAATCAAATTTTTCATACTTATTTTTATAAAAAATGAATAGCAATAAAATTTAGTGCACTAAAAAAAGAAATACAGAATACAAGATTTTTTTCAGCTTTAAATAATGCTGTGTACAAATGATTAGTACAAAATATTTTGAAAATATTACCATTCGCCATACCCACCTAAATCCTTTTCCTTTTCTAGGTAGCGTTGTAACAGCACCATTTGATTGGTAGCTCTTACCAAATTTTGGCCTTCATATTTGGCCCCATAATATTTATCATCATTGATGTGATCGGTTATAAATCTAAGCGCTTGCATATAAATCATAAACTTGCCGGCATAAAAAAAATAGTTGGTTTCCTTTTCTGTCAATTCATTCTTCATTTCTTCTTTATACCCATTGATAATCGCTTTATAAAAGTCATCCCTCACCTCAATCTTGCTGAAATCTTTTTCTTCTTCGCTTACCGGACAGAGGTAGGTTCGAAGCATATCACCCACATCACTGATGAAATAGCCTGGCATCACTGTATCCAAATCAATTACGCACAAGCCTTTATCCGTAGCATCAAACAATACATTACTGATTTTAGTGTCGTGATGGGTAACCCGTAATTTAAAGGAGGGGTCGGCAACCAAGGCTGTATATATTGCAACGATAGATTGCAGATTTACTACTTCTCCAATCAAATCTGCTGACGCTGCAATCCTATCCTTATTTCCATTTTCCAATGCATATAAAAACTGTTCATACCGAAGGCCTAGGTCATGAAAAGAGGAAATGGTAATGGCAAGTCCACTAACATCGAGTCCGCAAAGTAAACGGGTAAACCGTCCAAATTGAAGCGCAGCCTCAAATGCCTGATTGGAGTTTTCCGCTACCTCCTCTGCATGTGAGCCTTTAACAAAAGGAAACATTCTAAAATACCCTGAAGATGGGATATACAAAAAATCTTCTCCATTGATGGCCGCAATGGGTTCAACAAAATAATAGTTGGGCCAGTTCGCTTTAAAATAATCCGCAATCAAACGAATATTGGTAGCGATATCCTGGGGCTTTGTAAATACTTTATCATTTACCCGCTGCAATATGTACTCATTTCCGCTTATTGATACCTTCCAGGTATGATTGATTAACCCTTTACCAAATGGAATCAAGATCAATGAATCGTCACGAAAGCCAAAAGAAGGCAACACCGATTCCAAAATATTCATCCTTCTGTAATTTTAAACTTCAAATACTAAAATTCATTCGTTATGGCAAATGTTGGCTTGCGATACATCCACTCGCCACCAGTGAAGTCTGGAAAGTCGACTGTTTCATTACCCAAAGCGATAGACTGTTCACTTAACGGGGTAATGGCACTCCAGGTAGCTGCATCATACACATCCTGTGGTGTAGGCACCTGTCGCTTGATGGATTCAATAAAAGCATGGATCACAAAAAAGTCCATTCCACCATGTCCTGCCCCTTCGGCTTCCTTGGTCCATCTTGCCCAAAGGGGATGGTCATATTTATCGAGCCATTCGGTGGCGGAATCCCATTGGTGTGGCTTGGCAGCCTTGTCCTCAATATAGATACCATTGTTCACATCCATCCATATCCCATTGGTACCCTGCACACGAAAACCCAATGAATAGGGTCTTGGTAAATCAGTGTCATGCTGTAACAAAACAGTCTCCCCATTAGCACAATTGATCTGTGTGGTAACCACATCGCCTAGCTTAAATTCTACTTTTGCATTCGGATGATTGATACCGCCCTTTTTAACGATTTGATTATGCAAGCCCCTTGCCTTGGAAGAAAATGAATTCAAACTGGTGAAGCGATTCCCCCTGTTAATATTGATATAATTGGCAATCGGACCTACCCCATGCGTAGGATACAAGTCACCATTGCGGTGAACAGAATGCTCTGTACGCCACTTGGCCTCGGAATAACCCTTTTCTCCAAACTCGGATCCGTTGGTAAATTTCACTTCCCGTAAATCATGCTGGTAACCGCCTTGCAGGTGAATAATTTCACCGAAAATACCCTGACGAACCATATTTAATACCGCCATTACATCGCGTCGGTAACAAACATTTTCAAGCATCATTACCTGTGCATGGTATTTTTCTGCTGCCTTTACTACATCCCAATGGTCTTGCAAAGTAATCCCCAACACCACTTCAGTAGCTACATATTTAACGCCGGCTTCAATTGAACCAATTACCATTGGTTTATGCCATTCCCATGGAGTTACTACAATTACCCCATCTAATTTTTCTTTTTCCAGTAATTTTTTCCAGGCATAAATATCACCCGTATAAATTTGAGGCATCTTCTTGCCACTCTTGGTAATCTTTTTCTTGGCATCAATAAGCATTTGATCATCTATATCACAAATGGCCACTACCTCTACATCGTCGCGTCTTAAAACCAGTTCTAAATGTCCTTGACCCCGGCCGCCAACACCAATAATAGCTATTTTAACTTTTTGGTCTGTAGACATGGCCGATAAGCTACTGCTAGGCCAAATGGCAAAAGAAGCTGCTGCCAAGCCGCTGTTTTTGACGAAATTTTTTCTGTTCATGATTGATAAATAATTTTAAAGTTTCAGATGAAGTAATCAATACCCCGCCAATTTTGGACAATTGAAAGTACACTAATAATTAGTCAACTCCATGCGCAACCGATTGTACAAATTATTTGGACGAAATTTGCCTCCGTCTTGGAACCAATAGGAAACAGCGAAGTGCTCCAACAGCACCCTGTAAAAAGTATATTCTAAGGTAGAAATGGCAAATGCATCATTAGAGTGGCGGCCACCTCCTCAGTATAATAAGCTGTATCAACTGATTTAGTCAACTTCTCCTCAAGCACTTTTATCATCATTTCCATCGCTTTAACCCCCTGACCATAAGGATATTGTTCTATAGATACTACGGGAGGATAAGCCGTATAACTGGTAATCGGCAGATTGGCATAACTTACAAACAGGATATCTTTATTAATTTGTATATGTTGCGATTGAGCATACTGAACTGCATCCATATGAACGTAATCGTTAAACGTAATAATGGCGTTGGGAGGAGATTTCAATGCCAATAACTTTTTTATAGCAGTATGCGTCCCTTCCTTTGAAAAATCTGTCACTTCTACCATCTGCATATCCGCTTTCAATTTTTTGCTACTAAGTCCATCAATATAACCTTTGAGCCTTTCTTTACTGGCCTCCATTTTCTCTGGACCATTTACCAAAGCAATTCGTTTATACCCTCTACTTATTAGCCACCCTACCATTTCAATGGTCCCCTTATACAGATTGCAGAATACTTTATTCACATTTTGAAAAGGTGGCACCCTGTCAAAATACACTATGGGAATATTGTATTTTTCCATGGCATATAAATGATCAAAGTTGCTGGTATTCTTGGAGAGAGATATAATCAGACCATCTACTCGTTGCTTCTTCATCGCATCCAAAACCCTTTTTTCCCTTTCAGGTGTATCATAACTTTGTCCAAACAAAATCGTGTAATCATATTCCATCGCAGCCGACTCTATACCACTGATAGCCTCTGAAAAAAAATCCTCTTTGATATTGGGAAGAATAACTCCAATCGTAAACGATTTTTTTTGTTTGAAGAAAATAGCCTTTGAATTGGGTTCATAATTAAGCTCTTTGGCTAGTGCTAACACCCTTTTTTTAGTACTCATGCCAATTCGAGGATGGTCACTAAGCGCCCTGGAAACTGTGGATACAGAGACTTTCAGACGAAGGGCTATTTCCTTAATGGTGGGAATTTTATTTTCCATAAACTAATAGAAAGCTTCTTTTAAATACTTTAATGCAATGGATTCTTCGCTAACTTCAAGAGCAGAAAAAATCACGCTAAGTTGGTTAACCGTTTTTTATTCAAAATAAATTTCGCCAAAAAAATCTGGTAAATGAAAATTAGGCTCCTCCGACTCGATAGCACACCATGCTACAAAGTGAGGCTCTGGTAACTTGTCGCCACATTTATAAAAATTTGCCCTGCCCTGCCTTCCAACTAAGCTTACAAGATGGTGGTGAACAAATGTAGATAAAGGAATTGCGAGTGACAACTCCCAATAAATAGACCCTTTAATCTTTACTGTACTCACAAAGCTTTCTGATTTAATATTACCGAGCACCATAGCTGGTAATAACTCACGACCCAATCGGCTTTTCCCAAAACCTGCCAATTGAGTCCCTATGCAATTGAATTCAAAATTGTAATACCCTTTTCCATCATTGAAATGTACAAAAAACTCTACGCAACTATCTTCCCAAACAGCTGAATTCACTTGGGTGTTGACCGCCCTAATTGCCTTTTCCACTACAAAATATTTTAAAAAAACATAGTCCTCATTATGCGCAATGGTAAAACTAACAGCAGGCTTGTAAGGGAATTTTATCCAAGGTGTACAAGTAAGTTCTTGCGTTTCTAATCCAGTAAATTTAGAAGATAATTCAACGATAGGATTCTGAACATCGGATTTTTTAATATAAGAAGCTATTACCCTTTTCATTGGAATAAGAAATTTTATAAAATAAATAGGCCTTTTGAAAAAATGATGATGCGAACACTAGTTAAAAAAGCTAACCGCCCCTCCCCAACTTAATAATTATCGAATCCGAAGTTACAGGATATATCATATTATCTGCTGGAAGTTTCACTTTTACCCAATTGGAACTTAGCTTGCGCAATCGGTTGTTTTGATTCGATGGTAGATTATACCGTATATTTATTTTAAAATCTTTTATAAAATGAATAAAACCAGCACCAACAGAAATGCCCTTGTTATCATCGGTATTTTATTTTTCGTTTTTGGGTTTGTAACCTGGCTCAACGGAACCTTAATCCCATTTCTGAAATTAGCCTGTCAACTTGAAAATGATATCCAGGCCTTTTTTGTCACCTTCGCGTTTTATATGGCGTATTTTTTTCTGGCCATTCCCTCTTCTATCATTCTTTCCAAAACTGGATTTAAAAATGGAATGGCATTGGGTTTGCTAGTAATGGCCATTGGGTCGCTAATTTTTATTCCCGCTGCCTACTCAAGAAATTTTGGATTATTCCTTACCGGTTTATTTGTACAAGGTACCGGACTAGCTTTGTTGCAAACCGCCAGCAATCCCTATATCAGCATCGTGGGACCTATAGAAAGTGCAGCACAACGAATTAGTATCATGGGCATTTGCAACAAAGTGGCCGGTATGCTAAGCCCCTTGATATTAGGAGCACTTGTACTAAAGAATGCCGGAAAAATTGAAGCTGAAATTGGCAAAGCCACTGATCCGGCAATCAAGGAAACCCTGCTGAATGAATTGGCCGCTAGGGTAATCACCCCTTACCTCATTATAGCCATTGCATTGATTTTATTGGCAATCATGATCAAACGGTCTTCCCTACCCGAAATAGATACGAATACAGCAGACAATATAGATCAAACAACCGTGGCTAAGACCAATGTATTCCAGTTTCCACATCTTGTATTGGGTGTGCTTTGCCTATTTTTATATGTGGGAGTAGAGGTAATGGCCGGAGATGCCATCGGGGCCTATGGAAGGCAGCTAGGAATGCCGCTGGATGAAACAAAATACTTTACCACTTTTACTTTATTATCAATGCTGGCAGGATATGTTATTGGCATTTTTACAATCCCAAAATATGTGTCACAGCAAAAAGCACTAGCCATATCAGCAATACTGGGTGTTGTATTCAGCATTGCCGTGTTTTTAACTGAGGGCTATGTTGCTATCAGTTTTATTGCATTGCTAGGACTGGCCAATGCTTTAATGTGGCCTGCTATTTTCCCACTTGCCATCAGCGGCTTGGGAAAATTCACCAAAACGGGTGCTGCACTGCTTATTATGGGAGTTGCTGGAGGAGCTTTGGTACCATTGCTCTATACAACGTTAAAGGATAAAGGAATTGTATCTAACCAGGCCTCCTTTCTAATCTGCATGTTACCTTCTTATATGTACATTCTTTTTTATGCGATAAAAGGATATGCAGCAGGAAAGATAGCCTCCAGCTAAAGAGTAACTGGCAGGCTTTATGACCAAGGTTAGGAATCAATGCCAGTAAACCTTTGTTAAAATAAATCAAGAACTAGTTAAATTTCACCTACTCAATGCCGCAAGCATTGGGTAGCTTCATATCCCTGAGTGATTTTTGTTTGCTAGAATTGAAATGCTATCTATTTAAAAAATTGCAACTACTTATTCAATGAATTATTATTTTCTTCGTTTTTTTTTATCGTCCTCTTTGATGGCTGTTTTTGTCACAGTAGTACAAGCACAAACAATAAATACTATACCGCTAAAGAATCAAATAACCTCAAAGGCAGATTGGCTGGTAACTCCTATTAACCAAAAAGCACAGGTGACCGAAGAGGGTGATGATATAACCCTTACCAACGGCTTGGTCAAAAGGGTCTTTAGGATTACTCCAAATGCAGCTTGTACCGATTATACCAATCTTACCAACGGACAGCAGTTACTTCGTGCAGTAAAGCCCGAGGCAAAGATTGTTTTGGATGGAAAGGAATTTAATATTGGAGGCTTGCAAGGGCAAATTGAAAATGCATATCTACTACCCGAGTGGGTGGATAAAATGAAAACAGGTAAAGAAGATTTTATTTTGGTGAACCACCATGTTACCGACATCCAACCCTTCCTCCGTTGGAAAGCTAGCACCTGGATGATGAACCAACCTGCCGCTAAAGGAAAACAACTCATCCTTGAATTTGAATCCCCCTTATCTGCATTGAAAGGCCTGTTAGTGAAAGTAAACTACGAATTGTATGACGGAATTCCGTTGATTGTAAAATGGGTTTCTATTGAGAATAAAACTGATCAAGTTTTTAAACTGAACCGAGTTATTAATGAGGTACTTGCTCTAGTAGAAGAAGAAAGTGCGGTAGTAGGTACCCCTGAAGAAATGAAAAAGCAACATGGGATTTATGTAGAAACAAACTATGCATTTAACAATGCGATGAGGTACGATATTAGTGATCAAACGACCCATTGGAAAACCGATTCCGTTTATACATCTCAAGTAAATTACAATTATCAAACACCCTGCCTACTCGAAGTATATCCGGATAAAGCGCCTGGGATTGAATTACAAGTCGGAGAGCTTTTTACATCCGTAAGAACACACGAACTTTTAATGGACAGTTATGACAGGCAAAGAAGGGGTTTGATGATTAAAAAAATGTACCGCACGGTAGCGCCCTGGACTACAGAAAATCCTATTTTCATGCATTTGGTCAGCAGAAATGATACCGAAGTTCGGTCTGCTATCGACCAATGTGTTGCTACGGGGTATGAAGCCGTCATTCTAAGTTTTGGCAGTCACTTAAATATGGAGGATAGCTCCATGCGCAATATTGCCCAATGGAAAGCGCTGACAACTTATGCGCACAGCAAACATATTTTATTGGGTGGATATTCTTTATTCAGCAGTAGGCGTATCAGTGATGAAGATGATGTGGTGGATGCGAAAACAGGAAAGCCTGGAGGAGCATTTTTTGGAAATGCCCCTTGCTTTGGAAGCAAATGGGGATTGGCATATCGTGATAAAATCAAATATTTCTTTACACAAACAGGTTTTGATATTTGGGAAAATGATGGCCCCTACCCTGGAGATGTATGTGCATCTTCCTCCCATCCCGGACATAAGGGATTAGATGACTCCCAATGGCGCCAGATGGAAATTCAAAAAGAATTGTACCATTGGCTGAATGAAAGAGGCGTTTATATCAATGCACCCGATTGGTACTTTTTAGATGGAACCAATAAAATCGGTATCGGCTATCGGGAAGTGAATTTCTCTTTATCCAGGGATCAGCAGAAAATATTAAACCGGCAGAATATCCATGATGGCACCATCGAAAAAACAGGGGCTATGAGTTGGGGATTTGTGCCATTGACTAGGTATCAAGGAGGCGATAAATCGGCCGTGCTGGAACCATTGAGTGAACACCTCAAAGATTACGAACAACTGATGATGCAATATTATGGTGCAGGTGTGCA
>CANJAW010000003.1:0-22033 GCA_947472215.1 Chitinophagaceae bacterium | reverse complement strand
CTAATATCGACACTTTTGTTTTAAGTATATTTTTCATAATATAGTCTTTTTTCAATTTAAAAAAATTAGAAGGTGGCTTTTAGATTAATACCAAAACTTCTGCAAGTTGGAATCTGGAAATTTTCAAAACCAACACCGGCCGCACCCGAACCTAGTCCTACTTCAGGATCTATACCAAGTTCACTTGTGCTTTTATCTCTGTAGAGGATCGCAAGATTTCTACCAACGATTGACAGGTTGAGTTTCTGAAACAAATTCGTTTTTTTGAAATTAAAATCATACCCAAATATTACTTCACGAAGTTTAATAAATGTTCCATCGAGAATACTGTATTCATGGTTATTCCACATCCAGTCTCCACAATAATAATCCTGAGCGGATACTCGAACATTATTGGCTTTTCCATCTTCAAATACACCATCAACGATTAAACCGGTTTCGCGAACATTATTTTGTGTAGTTACTGCATAGGTTCCAGTTGGATATGAATGCCAAGCAGTAGTACTGAAAAATTTACCTCCCTTTCTAACATCCACTAAGAAATTCAAATTGAAATTCTTATAAGTGAAAGTGTTGGTAATACCTCCAGTCCAATCTGGTGTAACTGAACCAAGGTTTATACCTGAGCTAGTCGTTTTTGGTAAGCCATTGGGGTCAACCACAACTTTTCCTTGTGCACTTCTTACAAAAGGAAGTCCCCACAAAATTCCCCAATCTTGACCTGGAATTCCTCGTAAGGTTGCCCCTCCGAATCCAGCTGATATTTGATAAGAGGTAAGGCCACCATAAAGGGAATTAACCACACTCTTGTTTTTTCCCCAGTTAAGATTGATTCCCCAATTCAACCCTGATTTATTTTCAAGCAGCTTTCCGGTAAACATCATTTCAATACCTGAATTTTCGATTTCACCAGCATTCATGGTCATGCTGCCGTAACCTGTTGTTCGCGATGTTCCTACATTGATAATCTGGTTTACGGTAGTCTGGTCATAGTAGGTTACATCAAGAGAAAAACGGTTTTTAAGAAACTTCATTTCAGTTCCGAACTCATACGATGAAGTTTGAAAAGGTTCTAGATTAATCGGAGGTAAAACACTCGTTGGACTAAAATAAGAGGTTGAGTTATAAGAGGCTGCTGAATAGGTCCTGCTCAGTAAATAAGGATCTGTTGCACCTCCCACTCGCGCTAAGTTAGCCCTTAATTTTAGGTAGGATATTTTTTCTGAATTCAATTTAAATGCATCCGTCACACTAAAGCCTAGACTAACCGATGGATAAAAAAAGGATCTATTGTTTGAAGATAGCGTCGAGCTCCAATCGTTTCTACCAGTAACCCCAAGAAAGAGGTAGTCTTTGTAGGATCCATTGGCAGCAAAATAGGCACTTTGCGTTTCATACGAACTGTTATAATTACCTACGCCGGGAGTACCTTTAACATTGGATATCGCATAAATATCGCTAACTGTCAAATCGGATGCAGACAAATTCATAGATCTAAATTTGTTATTCCTTTTATTGGCACCAACAAGTCCATCCACACGAAAATCACCCAATGACTTATCAAAATTTAAGGTAAAATCTAGATTTGTTTCCTGGTTAAATTGCTGGTTGTCTGTGAACTGGCCACCTCTTTTTTTAGCAATATTTGATACTGTTCCAGATTGAGTAATTGTTTTGCGAAATTCATTATAGAAATCAACTCCCATTGAACCGTTCGCTGAAAGCCAACTATTGATTTTAAAATTTGAACTGATACTTCCATAAGCCCTATCCCTCTTGAAACTATTTGTATTCCTCAAATTATAGAAGGGATTATCGGCGTTAAAAATATAACCAGGGTTACCTTGCGTATAAAAAAGATCCTTTGCATATTGCGTTGGGAAATCTCTCTGCAGCCATCCAAAAATATCAGCCCAGGCATACCCACTCTGAGGTATGTTATTGCTCTCTTTAGAAAGGTAGGTGAAATTAGCAGTTGCAGACAATCTATCTGATGGCCTCAGATTCATATTGGCAGATACTGTATTTTGTTTTTGATCGGTAAAGTCTACTATGCCCTTAGTATCCTGGTTGGTATAGGATATCCTTCCTGATGCTTTTTCTCCGTTTGCACTAAAAGCGACACTATTATTAAAGGTAACCCCAGGATTAAACCATTCCTTGATATTATCTGGGCGAGATACATAAGCACTGTTTTTACCGGTCGACCACTGGTCAAGTAAAAGTCCTTTATCCAATCTTGGTCCCCAGTTGATAGGGTTATCATCATTTACTCCACCGCCTCTTCCATCTACATAATTGTAGGCGAATTTTTTCGCATAATCATTGTAGCTAAGATTGGTACCATTTGCAGCATTATTTTTTTTCCAAATAAATTCTTCGCCATCCCAACCACCACCATACTCATCTTGAAGTTTTGGAAAATAAGAAGCCTTATCAACCATTACGGATGAATTAAAATCTACTCCAATTGCTTTTTTACTCTTACTCCCTTTTTTAGTAGTAATAACAATTACACCATTGGTAGCGCGGCTTCCATAAAGTGCAGAAGCGCTAGAGCCTTTAAGTATTGTAAGGGATTCAATATTATTTGGGTCAATATCACTCGCAGTATTTCCCCAGTCTAATCCACCACCACCATTGAGGTTGGTAACATTATTATAAATAGGGACACCATCAATAACAAAAAGGGGTGAATTCGTTCCAAATGAAGAGTTACCCCTAATAACAATTTTTGCGGATGCTCCAACTGCACTACCTCCACTAGTAACCTGCACACCAGCAACTTTACCAGATAACGAGTTAATAATATTGTTATCTTTTGCCTGGTTTAGCTGCGATCCGTCAATTTTCTGAACAGCATACCCAAGCGTCTTTTTTGCCCTGGTAATTCCAAGGGCTGTAACTACTACTTCCCCTAAATCACTCCCAGAACTAGTAAGTGTTATCGATAGTTTAGTAACTTTTTCAACTTTAACCAAACGAGTTACAAAGCCTACAGAAGAAACCTGTAATTCTTGTCCAGGAGTTGCTGTAATTTTAAATTCACCTTGCTCATCTGAAGTGGAGCCCCGTTTGGTTCCTTTCACCTGAATGGAGGCTAATTTGATTGGTAATCCGTCGGCATTCAAAATAGTGCCGCTTAATTCCTGTTTCTGAGCAAAAGCTGTAGATCCAGCTGCCACCATTAGCAGCAGAAACATCACAAGAAAAGGTAGATTTTTTTTCATATAATGAAATTTTATTTTGAAAAATGTTTCATTCAAGAAATGAATGAAATTTATGAATGAATGACAAATACTTACATTAAGTAATTTACAAAACGAAGGTATAGCTAGTTAGAAACGGTGGAAGCACTAATTTTAATCAATTGTTCGCATTTATTAACTAATAATTAAAGTTTTGTTAATAGGGACTACTATCTTTTTATCGCCCCAAAGTATTTTCTTCCTGTCCACGTTGCTTTAATGCATCCAGTTCATCCTGAATCTGAGCGTCAGCCATTGCTGTCAAGCGATAGTGTGCCCAACGATGCATGCGTTACTGTTCATCCGTATATTCATTGCGCGCAATTCTTCTAAACGACCTACTGTCCAATAACGCACCAATAGCTGTTGCTTCATCCTGATGAAGTTCAACGTTGGGAGGCAAAGGAGAGGAATATAATTCCTGTTAGGGCCTATTCAAATTATGAATCAGTAGAGCTGTTTTTGAATGGCAAATCACTCGGCAGAAAAGAGAGGAAGGATAGTATATTTCTATTGTGGCTGGTACCTTATGAACTGGGAATATTGGAAGGGCATAAAGGGCGGCAAGTTTTTTTGATCAAAGGAAGAAATAACTGCCGGTATTACTGCAAAAAAAAATTGCATCTTCGGTTTTCACCGCTTTAATAAGCGCGGGTGAAGCCGAAGATGCAAAATGATTTATTATTATTTAGAATGATGGTTAGTTCCGTTCAATAAAAAAATCCCATCGCATCCACATTTTTTGAATAGTCAAAACACTTTGTAATCGTTTGTATTCTGTAGTACCCAAAGTTTATGCAACGTTCATTTCGATTCTACTGATTTACAATCGGTAGTTTTTACTGAACCCCAGTCCTTTTATCCCACCACATTTGCTGTCCCCAGTAATAATCCTTTATATTTTTTATAAATGTAGCAACATTAGTGGAGTTAAGGGATTGTTCACTCTGGGGATAAGGCGTCCTAAACGGTGCACGGTTATGTCCTGAGTAAAGACTTCCGGAAGCAACAGGAAACAAAGGGACATCATTTCTTCTTCCTTCAGCAGAGGCTTCATTATCCATCATAAATTGTGATAAATACTTCTGAATATATATTTTATTTAAATCATCGGCATTACTCTGCCATGTTACACCGGTTACCGTATTGTAAGTGGTTATTGCAGCAGCACTAACACGATACTGCAGCATAGAGGCTTCAATACCTTTGTAATATTCAGCTTTTGCATCTCCGACCGTTATACCACGTTGGTACATCTCTGCTTTAAGGAAGCATATCTCAGCATACCTGAAATAGCCGTCCGGTCCCTTGGTGCCATTAACAAATGTCGGATTGAAATCGGATATGTCTTCCCTTACATTTGGTGCACTAAAGCCAACCCTTTCGGATCCCCTGTACTTTTTATCAGTTGTAGCAGGTACAAACCAAATGGGAAGTCTTGGGTCGCTATAAGTATTTAAGTAATCTACCAGTATCTTACCTGCTCCTTCATGATGGTAAAGCACCCACCAATACCAGAAAGTGTCTTCCCATGGTGATGTACCCGGCCAAATCATTTCAACATTATCAGTATTACTTCCTAATACCGGATAATCGGTTGGGTTACCCAATACTTCACTGATAATATTTTTCGATGTTGCAATATCAACGTTTGAAATACGCATGGCAACCCTTAGTCTGAGCGCATTACAATATTTCCGCCATTTGCTTACATTTCCACCATTAAGCGCATCGCCATCCCCAAGGGCACCCGTCCCAGTCTTAAATAGGTCGGCCGCTGTCTTAAGGTCAGCTATGATCGACTTATAAATCGCATCCTGCGTATCATAGGTAGGAGTAAGATCTCCCTCTTCCGCTCTGTTGGCATCAGAGTAAGGCATATCCCTGAACTGATCAGTTAGCACTTGTGTCATTTGTGCACGGAAGGTAATTGCGGCTGCCTGTAAATTAGTATTACCTTTTTCTTTAGCAGCTGTAATTACTTTTGAGATATTTTTCAATGCCTCATAATAGGCACCCCATGACCCTCCGGTACCACTATATGTATTCACACCTGCTGCAAGCCTGCTTCCTGCATAATTGGGATCCTGCCCTCCGGGTTGCATATAAGCGCTGTTAAAGTTTAACAGTACACCTCCGAAATTATTCGATAAGGGCACCGCAGTAGGTTGGTTAGGGTTGGTATTGATTTGATCAAATTTTTTAGTACATGCCCCCATCACCAAAACGACGCTTATTATGAAGATTGTTTTTATTTTATTTTGCTTTTTCATAACTAATTATATTTTTAAAGGTTATTCCAATTTATCTCCTAAAAAGATACTGAAAGTTTTATTCCCAAGCTTCTTGCTGTAGGTATCTGCATCTGTTCATACCCTACACCCTGGTTTGCTGTTCCAAATCCAGTTTCTGGGTCGATATGGATATCGTTTTCAGGGGATATATAGAGAAGTGCCACATTTCTTGAATAGATCGCCAAATTCGCCGAATATATACCCAATTTACCTATCAATGATTTGGGAAGAGAATAGCCGATACTTACTTCACGGAGTTTAATATAGGAACCATCCATCACCACAGTTTCGGGTATACCGCGAATGCTACTCCAGTAGTCTGCTGCAGATACCCTTACATCATTGGCTGTTCCGTTCGGTTTTACACCGGGCACAAGAATACCAACTTCTCGGGCATCAGTCGCTCCGGTAAAAGGATTAGTTAATGTGTTAATAAGGTTTCCCATTCCGGTTCCCCAGAGTTTGGTCCCGCTAATAATATCTCCTCCATAACGTCCATCGATGAGGGCATACAAACTCCAGCCTTTGTATGAGAATGTATTTGCTATACCTCCAATCCATTTCGGTGTAATGTTTCCGTAAGTAAGGAGTTGAGATTGTTTTAAGGGTAATCCATTGGTACCTACCTTAAGCTGACCTTTATCGTCATACAATAAACCTTTACCTCTTATTACACCATAAGCTTCTCCTGGCCTTGCCTCAACGGAGGAAGCCCACATGTCAGAGATAAATAGCGATTGAAGATCTGCATAAAGTTTATTCACCCGATTTTGATTCTTTGCCCAGTTAAGGGTTAAATCCCAGCTAAAGCCTTTCGGATTGTCGATTGGAGTGCCATTCAATATCAACTCGATTCCCTTATTTTGAATTTCTCCTGCATTGATAAGAGCAGAATTATATCCTGTTGAGGTAGCAATGTCAACTGACATTATCTGGTTTGTTGTTTTTGTATCATATAAAGTGACGTCAAAGCCAACCCTGTTCTTGAAAAACTTTAATTCAAAACCAGCTTCCATGGAACTTTTATTTTCAGGTTTCAGGTTTACTGGTGGCAACTGGCCGGGTAAGTAATACATAGTAGTTCCGTTCCATGGGCCTCCGCCTACGGGACTGTAAGTGAATCCTGAATTGTAGGGGCCGGTATCATTTCCAACTTCTGCCATACCTACCCTTAGCTTGCCGTAGGTGAAGAAATCAGATTTAATTTTCAAAGCATCGCTAAATACAAACCCGGCGCTGATAGATGGATAGAAAAAAGACAAGTTGTCTTTTGGCAGGGCTGAGCTCCAATCATTACGTCCCGTAACACCCAGGAAGAGATAATCCTTGTACGACAGGTTGACTGATCCCAGCACACTGTTGGTCACTTTCTTTGAGTCGTACTGCGAGATAGTCGGATATCCGCTAACATTTGCAACGGTAAACAAATCCGGAACCGTTAATTTGTTAACATCCATCCTCATTTGATGACCGGTTTCCACCCGGTAATTTCCACCCAGCGTTCCATCAATGCGAAAATTCTCATTTATTTTTTTATTAAATAGTAAAAGCAAATCGGCATTGGTTTCCTGTGCATATTTTTGAGACTGCCAGAATTTACCTGTTCCGCCGCCATCGTACGATATTGAGCGAAGGATTTTCTTACGATCCTCATTATAGTAATCTGTGCCTAAGCGACCCAATACACTCAACCATTCTGATACCTTATATTTCATATTCACATTCCCGTACAAACGGTTTCTTGTTCTGGATGCATTATTTTGAGCGTCCGCATAAGGATTATTCATTTCCCCCGCAGCATAGGAGAAGGGGTGGCCAAAAGCATCTAATTTATCCCAGTTTGCTTTCAGCGGTTGCATAACCACTTGTCTCTGAAAGAATACAAAAGATCCTGCCGTATTATCTCCACCACCATCATACCCTTGGCTGGGAAGATTATCACTATGATTGTTTGCATAGGTCATATTAATTCCTGCAGTTAATCTTTTTGAGAGCTTGAGATCACCGCTGAAGCCTGCCGTATATTTCGTGTAATCTGTATTGGGGGTAGTACCTGTTATATCATTACCGGCAAGGAATATTCGCATAGATCCAGCATCAGTACCTTTTGACAATGCAATGGAATGGTCATTCGTAATCCCTGTTTCATAGAATTCATTCACGTTATTAGGGTTTGAAACCCAAGGCTGGTTTTTTCCGGTAAATTGGTCCAGTATAAGACCAATATCCATTCGGGGTCCCCAACTTCTCGGACCACCATCGTTCACACCACCACCCCATCCATCTACAAAATTGTATCCATATTTTTTTGAATAATCCTGGTAGCTCATAGTTGGCTGCTTTGTTTTCCAGTCAAATTCACTTCCATATCTTCCACCACCATATTTATCTTTCCATTTTGGCATTATAGCCGCATTATCAAATGAAACTGAACTTGTGATATCTATACCCAGTTTATTTTTTTCCCTTGAACCCCTTTTAGTGGTAACCAAAACAACGCCATTTGCTCCGCGACTTCCATAAAGAGCAGAAGCATTTGCCCCTTTAAGAACAGTGATGGTTTCAACGTTGCTCGCATCAATATCAAGCGCCCCATTACCATAATCCTGGCCACCCCAGGCAGTCATATCAGAGCTGAAATTTATAAATGGAGTACCATCAACAACCCATAAAGGTTCGTTTTGACCAAACGAGGAGTTTCCCCTAATTACAATCCTTGCTGATCCGCCTACAGCACCCGTCGCATTGGTTATCTGCACACCGGCAACTTTACCGGATAGGGCATTCACTATATTAGTAGGTTTAACTTTGGCGAGCGCTTCTCCTGAAACATCCTGCACAGCATAGCCAATCGCTTTCTTTTGCCTGGAAATTCCAAATGCTGTTACAACTACTTCCCCCAAATCACTCTTAGCATTAGTAAGTGTTATCACTAGTTTAGTGACTTTTTCAACTTTTATCAAACGTGTTACAAATCCTACAGAAGAAACCTGTAATTCTTGTCCAATAGTTGCTGAAATTTTAAATTCACCTTTCTCATCCGAAGTGGAGCCCCGTTTGGTTCCCTTCACCTGAATGGAGGCTAAATTGATTGGTAATCCTTCGGCATTCAAAACAGTGCCGCTTATTTCCTGTTTCTGAGCAAAAGCTTTCGATCCAGCTGCCACCATCAGCAGCAGAAACATCACAAGAAAAGGTAGTTTTTTTTTCATATAATGAAATTTGGTTTTAAAAAATGTTTCATTCATAAAATGAATGAAATTTATTTGTGAATGATAAATACTTACACTAAGTAATTTACAAAACGAAGTTATCGCTAGTTAAAATCGGAGGAAGCACAAATTTTAATCAATTGTTCGCAGTTTTTAATTAATAATTAAAGTTTTGTTAAGAGTGATTGCTATCTTTTTATATATGAAAGTAATTTTACAATTCCATGTCAATAGCAGACAATTTAGCTTAAAACGTTGCTTAAGGTTGGATAAAATTGTTGAAGTTGATTAAATCGCTCACCCTTACTAGTTAGGTGCTGTCGAATAAAACAACCTATCAAACTTACTAACGTTAGAGCTACTGAGCATTTATAAGGCGTACAGTTGTTTTTTCTTCAAGAAATCTTTGGTTATAATTATACTATAACCGGATGAACCATTTTTTTACTGATTTGTTCTATTCTTTTAGCCGGGCGAAACAGTACGAAAAATCTATCTTACGTAAGGGTTTTTTATCGTATTGTATTTTATACAATAGGCTAATATTTAATAACTATTGATTAAAAAATGTAACGAGTAGGGAGTAATATATTTTTAATTTTGTCAAAATAAGTTTTATGATAAAATGGGAGGGGGTTTTCCCCGCGCTTACTACAAAGTTGACATCTGCTCAGGAATTAGATATTCCTTTGTTTAAAAAAAATATTGAGGATCAAGTTTCAGCTGGTGTAAATGGTATCGTTGTAGCAGGCTCACTTGGTGAATCTAGCGTGTTAACTGATAACGAAAAGGAGTTATTAGTTAAAAGTGCTATTGAACTAGTTGCCGGACGTATTCCAGTAATTTTTAATATTGCAGATGGAAGTACTCAAGGTGCTTTGAATCAACTTAAAAATGTTGAAAAATGGGGCGTTCAGGGTTTGATGCTTTTGCCTCCTATGCGGTATAAATGTGACCATAGAGAAGCGGTTCATTGGTTTAAGACAATCGCCAATTCAACTGATTTGTCAATAATGGTGTATAATAATCCGATTGATTATAAGACCGAAATAACGTTGGAAATGTTTGATGAGTTGGCTGATACTAAAAATATAAATGCTGTAAAAGATTCAACTAGAGACGTTACCAATGTTACCCGAATGATCAATCGATTTGGGGACCGATTTAAAATTTTGTGCGGAGTGGATACTTTGGCCATGGAAGAATTGTGCTTAGGTGCTGATGGCTGGGTTGCCGGGTTGGTTTGTGCATTTCCAAAAGAAACGGTAGCCATTTATCGATTAGTTAAAGCCGGCCGCATTAAAGAGGCTAGGGAAATATATCGTTGGTTTATGCCTTTGCTTGAACTAGATATTCATTCCAAATTAGTACAATATATTAAGTTGGCCGAAAAACAGACAGGTTTGGGAAGTGAATATGTAAGGGAACCCAGGTTAATTTTAAAGGATGAAGAAAGGGAACAATACTTGAAAATAATTAATGATTCAATTGAATCATGTCCAGTTCTTCCGGATTATTTAGCATTATAAAATTTAGTTTCTTCTTGTATAATCTCCATTGAGCATACTTTAATTACTGAAGGAATTGAAAAATAAAGTAAAGAATCAAAATAACAATTGAGTTGCATTTTCAATGAATTTAATTTGAGAAGAGGCAAAATTTATAATTGATTTTAAAATTTACATTTTTTATAGTATCCAGTAACCTAAAGATTTTATGAATACTATTCATTTTAAAATTCCAAAGCTTGTTGGGGAATCTATTAGGGTGGAAAATTGGGATATGCAGTTTTTTTATTCCAATATTCACTGCCATGAAGAGTGCCAGTTGACCTATATAATAGAGGGCGAGGGGATTTTATTTGTAGGGCCAACTTCAGGGACCTTCAAATCGGGTGATCTTTTTCTCTTTGGAAAGAACCTGCCGCATGTAATGAGATGTAATGAAGGAGATAATAAAGAAAATCCCAAGCAGCATGCAAGGGCTATAAGTATTTTTTTTAATTCAGACACTTTGTCTTCCATATTTAAAACCCTCCCAGAATTTTACGCGTTGGATAAACTATTGATCTATTCAAACTTCGGTGTAAAAATTAACCCGCCACTGAATGCAGAAGTTTTTATAAGGTTGAAAAGCCTCCTTAAATTAAATGCATTAGACAGGATACTGGAATTTCTGCAGATATTAAATAAGATGGCCCAAAGCAAAGACCTTAAATTTATTTCTTTCCAAAGTATCCCGCTTCATTCTGTAGCCAAAAATGAACAAAGCATTAATAAAGTATATGATTTTGTTATTGCAAATTCGAGAGAGAAAATAACGTTATCTACAGCTGCTCAATTAGTACATTTATCAACCGGAGCATTTTGCAGGTTTTTTAAATTGAGAACCCAAAAAACATTTTCTCGATTCTTGATAGAAGTTAGAGTAGGCGATGCCTGTAAACTATTGTCAGAAGGAAATTATAATGCAACTGAGTGCTGCTATATTTGCGGCTATAACAATATTTCAAATTTCCAACGGCATTTTAAGGCGGTTACTGGAATGACCACGACGGAATTCAAAAACCAAATTTTTGAAAAAACGCTGACTCGAGGTCCCCTATACCGCCATGAGAATTTTAAAGGGAAAAAGTTTTCTTTGCAGTGAATCTGATTGGTGTAAAAGCCTTTTTAATTATTACGGAAGCCTAAGAAGTTATGAATTAAATTTTAGCATGTAATTAGATGTAGAAAATTCAGATAAATAATTTACTGTTTTGGTAAGAATAATTTTTTTTTAAAATTAAGAAAGCCGATTATGATAAAAAATAAAAATTTCAGACGATTGCTTGTCTGCTTTGATTGTTGTTTGATTTTTTTTCTATTAACGGGACTGGTACAAAAAGGAATATTGAGAGAGGGAGATGAAAAAAGTATTACCGAAAATAGACTTTTTTTTTCCTCAGCAGAAAGTAGTCAAGCTGGGCATACCTATACTAAAGAAATAGCAGCAAATAAAAAGCCTACAAAACAACCCAATGTTATCCTAGTAATGACTGATGACCAGGGTTATGGGGATATATGCGCTAATGGCAGCCCATACCTCAAAACACCTAATCTTGACCAACTGTATAAGGAAAGTACAAGCCTTACAAATTTCCATTCCGATCCATGTTGCTCACCTACCCGTGCAGCATTGATGACCGGCCAATATTCTGCACGTTCGGGCGTTTGGCATACCAATGGGGGAAGGTCTATGTTAGACCAGACTAAAATCACTATGGCCGATGTGTTTAAATTTAATGGATATAAAACCGGAATTTTTGGCAAATGGCACTTAGGAGAAAATTATCCGTTTAGACCACAAGATCGTGGATTTGAAGAATCAGTAGTATTTGTAGGAGGGGGAGTTGGCACTAGTAGTGATTACTGGGGTAACGATTATTTTGATGATACATATTTTCATAATGGGAAACCCCAAAAATATAATGGGTATTGTAACCAGGTTTGGTTTGATGAAACGATCTCTTTTATCCGCAAAAATAGGCAAGAGCCATTTTTTTGTTACCTCCCTACCAATATTCCTCATGCACCATTAAGCGTAGATAAAAAATATTCTGATCCATATCGTGGGGTAAATAATATTTCAGACCGCCTAGCGAATTATTATGGCATGATTGCTGAATTTGATGAGCAATTAGGAAGATTAATGAAAGAGATCAAACAATTGGGATTAGAAGAAAATACCATTGTAGTTTTCATGTCTGATAATGGTCCTTGCCCCTGGTTCGGGGGAGTAAAAATAAGTAATGATGGGTTTTTGGAAGAAGGCTATAGTGCAGGTATGCGAGGGGGTAAAATTTGGGGATATGATAATGCACACAGGGTTCCCTGTTTTATACGGTGGCCTGGTGGCGGTGTTAAAAAAGGAAAAGATTTAAATGACCTCACGGCTCATTTTGATTTACTGCCTACTTTTATTGATGCCTGTGGATTGAAAAATCCAGTACAGGAAAAATTTGACGGGGTGAGCTTGTACCCGATTTTAACAACCGAAAAAGTAAAGAGTCCAGATCGTACGATTATTGTTCAAAATCAACGGGTAGATTTTCCGGTTAAATATAAAGAATACCAGGTGTTGACCAATCGATGGCGATTGGTGAATTCCTATATGAAAGAATTAGAAAATATGGAAGAATTTAATAAGGAAAAAAAAGCAACAAATGCTCCTTTAATTTTTATGAAAAAAGATCAGTATGAACTTTATGATATTATTGCTGATCCGGGACAAAAAAATGATCTAGCCAGCCAATTTCCGGAAGTTGTTAAATCACTTAATCATAACTATGAGGATTGGTGGGCTTCTGTTTCAAAAAATTTTGATCAATACAATAATATAATAATCGGATCTGAAAAAGCCAATCCTGCTTTATTGGATGTTCAGACGGCACACGTAAAAGGTAACCTTCGGGTTTGGGCTGTTGAAGTGGCAAAGGAGGGGAAATATAAAATTGAGATAGCCCGTTGGCCAAAAGAGGCCAATAAGAGCATTTCAGAAAACAAGCTGGGTAAACCAGTTTTTACATTTGGAAAGGCTAGTTTACAGGTTGGAAATGTTTGGAGTGAAATAGACGTTTATGATGACAATAAAACTGCACAGTTTTATGTGAACCTAAAGGCAGGAAAGACTTGTCTTCAGGCTTTTTTTAACACCCTTTCAACTAAGCAAAAGCTGAATGCTGAATATGTTTATGTAGAACGTATCGGTTCAGCAGATAAGCAAAAACTTACAGTATATCATGCTGCTAGCCCGGATGTTTTATTAAAATAAAAATTGAGCATTCTTATTTTTATTTATCAGTTTAGATAGATTTTTTTTTGCTAAAAACGCTACTATTCTTTACAATGAAGGAATTATATTACCAAAGATGATTACCTGGTTAACTAAATCATTTTATTGGATAATGGGCTTGATAGGGTTATTAGCCATTTCTGCTATCCCAGCCATTTCACAAAAGCCAAATATAATATTTATTATGTCCGATGACCATGCGGCTCAGGCCATTGGCGCATATGAAAGTCATCTTGCTAGACTCAATCCTACCCCAATATTGGATCAGCTAGCACATGAAGGGATCTTGTTTACTAATTGCTTTGTAACCAATTCCATCTGCACACCCAGTCGAGCATGCATTCTTACCGGACAATATTCTCATACCACTGGAATCTTAGATCTCGAGGATCAACTTGACCAGTCGAAACACAATCTTCTTGAAACTAAAAAACATTATTTGCCGATTGAAATAAGGAAGCAGGGGTATGAAACAGCAATGATTGGGAAATGGCATCTTGAAACAGAACCAAATTTTGATTATTACAATGTTCTTCCTGGACAGGGGCAATATTTCAATCCGGTGCTCATTTCAAAAGCAGCGAAGGCCTGGCCTGAAAACACTAAAAAGTATGATGGATATTGTACCGATGTAATCACCGATCTTTCTATTGAATGGATAAAGAATCGTGATAAGACGAAACCGTTTTTCCTTATGAATCATTTTAAAGCTCCCCATGAACCTTTCTCTTATCCCGAAAGGTATCGTGATTATCTTAAAAATACTGATATACCAGAGCCCTCGAGTCTATATTCCAGACAAGGGTGGGGTTCTGAAGCGACCCGGGGCCGAAATGACAGTCTCATTAATTGCATTGGATCATCCGTTTCTTCTAGAAATATTTATGGAAATTTAGTCGAAGATTATAAGGTTGATACCACATTGCCCAAAGATGTTCAAACGCATCTTGCTTATCAGTTTTATCTTTCTAAATATCTGAAATGTGTTAAGGCGATTGATGATAACTTGAATCGCCTTTTCTCCTTCTTGAAAGAATCAGGTTTGTGGGAAAATACGATCATCATTTATACTAGTGACCAGGGTATGATGCTTGGAGCCCATGATTTTGTTGATAAACGCTGGATGTACGATGAATCTATGCGTATGCCATTTATTTTGTATGATCCAAGATCTAATCGGGCCAACAAGAAATCGGACCTACTCATTAATAATACAGATTTCGCTCCTACTATTATTGAGCTTGCTGGAGGGAAAGTTCCCGAGTATATGCAGGGCAGGAGTTTTTTGCAAGAAATTAAAGGTAAAACACCCAAAAATTGGCGTACTGGTACCTACTACAGATACTGGATGCATTTGGAACACTTGAATGTACCAGCTCATTTTGGACTCCGAACGAAGAACTATAAATTGATTTTTTTTTACGGCAAACACTATGACCGTGATATGGATGGAACCAAATCCATTTACTGGAAAGATTCTTCTGCGATAATCCGTACAACCCCGCCTGCATGGGAGTTTTATGATATAAAGCGGGATCCTGGTGAATTAATTAATCGGTATAATGATGTTCATTATCAAAAAATAATAGCTGCTATGAAAAAAGAACTTGCCAAGCAAAGGCAAGACTTGAATGATACGGACGAAAAGTATCCGGATATTAAAAAAATCATTGAGGAAAACTGGAATAAATAATTAATTTAATTGGTGAAATTTCGATACCACTATAACTGGGTAGGAAATCAGGTTTTGAAAAAACCTAAGTAAACCATAAGGCATATTGTAATTAAACCATACTGCCATGCTGAATTATTATTATATAACTCGCTTCTTGTAGGATAAGAAGGGGCACATACCGAATCCGTGTTATTGGGAAATTTGTTATTGCGTAGTTTCACTATTCTAGAAAAAATTCAGAAAAACAATCCCGTTTATTGCAATGCCGCTGGTTATAAATTTAGTGGACGATACCGGGCACTGAAGTGGTATGGAGAAAATATGCGGGTAACCAATTATGAACCTGCCAATCAATTTGTAAAAAGAGATTATCGAAAGGGTTGGGGAAGTGGTAGCCTCTAATGCATTCCAAAAAAACAGATCATCTCCGGTAGCTATGCTAGCTTGCTTGTTTTTTTTCTAAAAAGCCGTATGGTTTTATTGGTGACTGTTGGTTTGGCCCAAAATCCAATACTCAACACATAGCCCAGTGTTGCAAACAAAATACACATTCCTACACGAAGTCCAAAATGATCGCCTAGCCAACCCACTACCAACGGCAGAATGGCCCCACCAATGATTCCTGTTACGATAATTCCTGCAAAAGAGCCATGGTGTTCATCTACCGAATTGAGCGCTAGGGAAAAAATAATAGGATAAATTACGGAAGCAAAAAAACCTACCATTGGAAATGCAATCAATGCAGTAGCGGTAGACCCAAATAGTCCCGCTGCAAGGCATACCATTGCCAAAAAGGTGAATAGAATCAACACTATTCTGCTATCCATCAGTTTTAATAATAATAAACCCAATAATCCTCCCGCCGTCATCAGCCCCCAAAAATAGGCAACTGTTTCTGCACCAATTTTTTGTGGATCCTGGCCATGGTAGGTGTATAGAAATTGTGAAACCCAGTTGGCAATTCCTTGTTCCGTGCCTACATAACAAATCATGGCTATGAAAAATAACACGACCGTCCGCTTTTTGAATAATTGAATATGGGTTTCCAGCATGCCCGGTTTTTCATCGGTACTCAATTCTACTTTGGGAAATCGGGAGACAAGGATAATAATAAACATGATGATGCAAATCAATACAAACAAAATGTAGAGTGATATCCAAGGTAGCTTTGCAGGAACCAATTTTGAAATGGCATCTATCAATCCGGTTGATTGACCCACTTGTTGCAGTCTAAGTACAAGCGCAGAGTATACCAATGGACTTACAAAAGAAGCAAGGCCAAACACGAGCTGTGCCAACACTGAATAAAATGCATAATTTTCTTCCCCACCAGCAGTGCGTAATAGAGGATTGATGACTACTTGCAGCATCGCCATTCCGCAGCCAATAAAGAATAAGGAAAGCACGGCCGACAGATAATTAGGGAAAACTGCCAGCATCAATGAGCCCAGAAAGGCAACTACAAATGCAGCCAGCATTATTTTTTTTTCTTTATATCTTTCCAACAGCATTCCGGTAGGAATCGACATAATGCCGTATGCAATAAAAAAGGCAAAAGGCAAAAAGGAAACGAGGGTAAGACTTAGGCTAAAACCTTTAATCATGTCCGGCATTAATGGACCAATTACATTGGTTAAAAAAGAGATCACAAAAAAGGTGAGCATAATCAATCCTACTACATAATAATTTCGTTTCATATAAAATGTTAGCAATTAATAAATAAATTTATCTGTTTTATGAAAGAGGCATGGCCGTTTCCATAAAAGGAAGGTACTTCTATTTATACTATTTGTGAAATGTATTGCTGCGTGATTAGTAATAGAGGTCCTGAATTTTCCAATATTGTATAGATGCGAGCGGATAGGGATGCTCCTTTACAGGTAGCGAAATGGAAGAGGGTGCTTGAGTCAAGAAGTCTACAAAGGCTTAGTTTAACTGCAGTGCAGGCAGTCGGTAGGATTGTGCATCGTAGACAAACAGTTCGTCAATCTCTACGGTCCAATATTTGTATAGGGGGGTTTGTAGTAGATAATTTTCCACCTCTTTTTTATCGCTGGCATTCATAACCATCCAGCAACGCTGGGTTTCCATGCTTACAGAATAATAATCAATGGTCCCCTTGTCAATCAGGTCATTGATCAATACACGATGGGCTGGCACTAAACTCATGAAATGCTCATCCATGTCGAAATGAATAGTAACCTGGTATTTACTGAATGATTCGTCATTTATATTTTCCATGGTACAATATTATTTTCCCATTCCTTTTTGAAAGGGGTGGTTATTTTAATGTAATTATCTGTATAGCCTTCCATCATTCCATTTTTATTGTGTATTTCAAATAATACATCTCTTGTATTACCAACGTGCTGGTTGGTAAAATATTGCATTTTTTGATAACTTAGATTCCGAAGCAATTTGTTACGTTCATTCCGGATTGATATGGGGACAATGGGTTTCATATCGTTGGCTAGCGTATTGGCTCTTTCGGAGTAGGTAAAAACATGGAGATAAGCGATGTCTAGGTCCTGTAAATAGTCCAAGGTTTCTTTGAAATGCGCATCGGTTTCTCCCGGAAAACCCACAATCACATCTACCCCAATACAGCAGTGTGGAATGAGCTTTTTTATAAGGGTTACTTTTTCGGTGTACAATTCACGTTTATACCTTCTTCTCATCAGCCCCAGTATTTTATTGCTTCCACTTTGCAACGGGATATGAAAATGGGGCATGAATTTATTGCTGGTACTAACAAATTCAATTATTTCATTGGACAGAAGATTTGGTTCAATAGAAGATATCCGGTAACGCTCTGGGCCGGCTGTCTTTTCAAGCTCCTGTATCAATTGATAAAAGTTTTCAGGATTGTTTTTTACTTCGAGTTCCAATTGGTTAGGTTGGAGTAGGGTAGCGGTACCAAAATCGCCAAGGTTAATTCCTGTGAGCACTATTTCTTTTACCCCCTGTTCTGCAATAGTTTTTACATTGGCAACGATGTTTTTAATTGCATCACTCCTGCTTTTACCCCTTGCCATTGGAATAGTACAAAAAGAGCAATTATAATCGCATCCATCCTGTACTTTCAAAAATACCCTGGTTCGGTCGTTGATAGACTGCGCTGCGGAAAAAATATTTACATCTTCAATATCGCAGCTACAAATTTTTGTAGGATCGCCCTTTGTAATTGCCTTGAGGTGTTCGGTAATATTAAATTTTTCTGCAGCACCCAGCACAAGGTCTACCCCCGGAATGGTAGCAATTTCTTCGGGTTTTAGCTGGGCATAACAACCCGTAATGACTACCATGGCTTCTGGAGCTTTGCGTTGGATGCGCCTAACCAACATCCTGCATTCTTTATCAGCATTGTCTGTAACAGAACAAGTATTAATTACATATACATCGGCTACCTCATCAAAGTTTTTTTTGACAAATCCATCATTCTCCAAAAGTCGGCCAATGGTGGAAGTTTCTGAAAAATTCAATTTACAGCCCAAGGTATGTAAGGCAACGGTTTTGCTCATTACGGCAAAGATAAGCACCCCTCTAAAATTAACTGCAATTGAATTTTTTTTCAATTGCAGTAGATGGTTTTAAAATAATTAGGGAGTCTTGAGCGACTTTGATACAACACTTGTCATTCAGTCAAAAGGACTAATTGCAAATGATTTAAATAAAACTCTTTATTTTTACCCTTAATTGATTATCAGATTGGTTGATTGATTGTAAACGGTTCCAAAATTCCTTTCCAAAACAGGTCATGAAAATAAAATCTTTTTTAGCGAAGCCTTTTGCAGGATATGTATATAAGCAGATAAAAAAGGGGATGGAAACAGCACTGGAGGACCAGCAATCCATTTTCGAATACCTGTTGAAAGCCGGCTCCAAGACTGAATTTGGTAAGGAACACGGTTTTTCTGATATCAAAACTTACCAAGATTTTATACGCCAGGTGCCTATTCGGGATTATGAAGCCTTTAAGCCATACATTGAAAAGATAAAACAAGGCAAGCACAATGTGCTTTGGAAAGGCCAGCCCTTATATTTCGCCAAAACAAGTGGTACCACCAGCGGAGTAAAGTACATTCCTATAAGCAAAGATTCTATCAGCAATCATATTAATACTGCTCGTAATGCGTTGCTGTGTTATATGGCAGAAACGGGCAATACTAAATTTGCAGATGGCAAACTCATTTTTTTGAGTGGCTCACCTACCCTTGAAAGAGTGGGTGGAATACCAACCGGTAGGTTAAGTGGAATCGTCAACCACCACATTCCAAATTATTTGCGATCCAATCAAATGCCTTCTTATGAAACGAATTGTATTGAGGAATGGGAAGCGAAATTGGATAAAATCGTACAAGAAACCCTTCACCAGCGAATGACATTGATTAGTGGTATTCCACCTTGGGTGCAAATGTATTTTGATAGACTAAACCAACAGAGTGGAAAAAAAATTGGCGAGCTGTTTCCTGACTTCAGTGTCATGGTTCAGGGAGGGGTAAACTTTGAACCCTACAAAGCTAAATTATTTGAAAGTATCGGTCGAAAAGTGGATTGTGTAGAATTGTTTCCGGCAAGTGAGGGCTTTTTCGCTTTTCAGGATTCCCAGCATGCAGCTGGCTTGCTGTTAAATACGGATAGTGGAATATTTTATGAATTTGTGCCTGCAGCTGAAATATTTAGTACCAACCCTACAAGGTTGTCTTTACAAGAGGTGAAGCTGGGGGAGAATTACGCAATGATCGTCAACAATAATGCTGGCTTGTGGGGATACAATATCGGGGATACCATTAAGTTTGTGTCAACTGCTCCCTATCGAATAGTCGTTACTGGTAGAACCAAGCATTTTATTTCCGCCTTTGGAGAGCATGTAATTGGTGAAGAAGTGGAAGCTGCCTTGATGGCCGCGGCATTGGAGTCCAATGTTCAGATCACAGAATTTACTGTGGCACCTGTAATCGCTCAAGAGCAGGGTAAAAGTTTTCATGAGTGGCTGATTGAATTTGAAAATCCCCCTTCAGACATACTTGCATTTAGTAAAAAAGTGGATGATCATCTACGTTCAAAGAATGTGTATTACGATGACTTGATAAGGGGGAATATTCTAGACCAACTCCATGTTTCAATGGTTCAAAAGAATGGCTTTATCGATTATATGAAGAGTGTTGGAAAGCTGGGGGGGCAAAATAAAGTGCCAAGGTTGAGCAATGACAGAGGGATTGCTGATGGGTTAAGGGCCTGGTTGGTAAGTAGCTAATATTGAAGCAATAGTACAGCGATCGAAGCTCCCAGCTAAAATTTATGGTCATTTTTGATGCTAAGGTTGGAAAATCACTTATTTTTGCCAAATTATTTACCATACGTATATATACATTGAAAAGCACCTATTACCATATCATAAATGTGTTCAGCCAGTACAAAACTAGGGTTGTTACTTTTATTGTAGTGCCAAACACCTCTCCCCGACGTAGACCTGGTTGCTGATAGGACGAGCAATTGAAACCTGCCCCTGTCAGTGAAAAAATCTCCAAAACCTGGTTCTTACAATTTTATTGCTAACTTTTTATTTCAATTTCATACAATTGGAAACAAATAACATTATAATCAGGGCAGCGTTACCTAGTGATAGTCATTACGCTTCCATTATTACCGAAGAAATGCAGTCTTCTGCAAAGGCGCGTGGTACGGGTATTGCCAAAAGGTCGCCCGAATATATCGAAACAAAAATCAATGAAGGCAAAGCCGTTATTGCGGTTACTCCCGACGGGGATTGGGTAGGCTTCTGCTATATTGAAGCATGGGGGCATGACCAGTTTGTTGCCAATAGTGGCTTGATTGTGGCCCCAGCTTTTCGTAAAAGTGGAGTGGCCAAACAAATTAAGCGCAAAATCTTTGATCTCTCAAAGGAAAAGTATCCTACCTCCAAAATATTTGGGTTAACAACTGGGTTGGCTGTAATGAAAATTAATTCAGATCTTGGTTACGAGCCTGTCACTTACTCTGAGTTAACGGATGATGAAGAGTTTTGGGCAGGTTGCAAAAGTTGTGTAAACTATGACATTTTGATGAGCAAGGAAAGGAAAAATTGCATGTGCACCGCCATGTTGTACGATCCAGCCGATCATTTTGAACCGGAAGAGACCAAGGAAGATTTCAAGCAAAATTCAAAATTGTATGAGCGCTTCATGAAAATCAAGCAGAGTAGTTTGTTAAGTATTTTTAGAAAAAAGGAGGGTGGTAGCACTTCCAAATCATTGCTAAAAATGTTTTTTTTTCAATAATACAGCAGCAGTTGTTTTTACCTTTTTAATAGAATAAGTGAAAAATTAGTATACCAACATGGAAGATAATGTAACAATCAAACAGGCCGAAGATCAGTCAACTAAAAGATCAGTGGTAGTAGGATTCAGTGGCGGACTGGATACGACTTTTTGTGTAAAATACCTGACTATTGAAAAAGGATATGAGGTCCATTCAGTGGTTGTAAATACTGGCGGGTTTACCAGTGCTGAATTAGAGCAAATTGAAGCCCATGCCTACCGCTTGGGTGTAAAAACGCATACAGCCATCGATGCGGTAGAAAGCTATTATGACAAAATTATTAAATTTCTGATTTACGGAAATGTATTAAAGAATAACACCTATCCCTTAAGTGTAAGCGCAGAAAGATTGAGCCAAGCATTGTTTATTGCAGAGCATGTAAAAAAGATGAAGGCATCCGCAGTTGTTCATGGAAGTACCGGTGCAGGAAACGACCAGGTAAGGTTTGAT
>CANJAW010000002.1:0-23003 GCA_947472215.1 Chitinophagaceae bacterium | reverse complement strand
TTGAATAGGGTAGGCGAATTTCAGTTTCGGCAGTAAATATTTTTTTCTGCCAAACTGGGCTGGTTGTTTCTCTCATTAAAATATAATAGCCCTTTGTTTTGCCATGTGCAGGTACTTTCCAATATAAATAAGTAGAGTTGGTTAATTTTGTTACATCCATTTTTACTGCGGCTGGGGCGGAGGGGGATTTAGCAAGATTGGCCAGATTAGAAAGGTTCATACAGGTATTTTTTCTCAAGTATTCGAAGTCGATAAATTCGGGTAAGTCGCCATATTGAATATTATTCTCTATTCTGATATCCTGGTGCTGGCGAGTATAATTTTCATTCATTTCTGTAAACCGAACTGCTGGAAACCCTTGCTGTACAAAGGGTGTATGATCTCCGCCACGAAGAAAACGGTCGTTTCGGTAAATCATGATTACCTGCAGATTGTCAACGTACCTTTCTCCTATTTCTTTTACGTACCGGGCCAGTTGCCTCGATTTGCCATCATTTTCTAATCCAAGGGACCTAATCAAGGAAGCATTTTTTTCCGTTTCAAAGGCGGGCAATCCCTCACTAAATACACGAATTTTTGTATTGTCAATAATATTGGTTTCATTGCTATTATTGCTCCCCATAATATCATTGTTTAATACGGCCTCTATATTCCAATTCCCCTTTTTTGCTTTTTCGCTCATATAGGCCGCACCTAGTAACCCTTGCTCCTCGCCGCTAACGGCCACAAAAATAATGGTAGCCGGAAAATCTCGCGAACTCATAACCCTTGCACATTCCAATACGGCCGCCACTCCGCTTCCATCATCATTGGCACCAGGCGCATCGCCTATTCGATCCATTACACTGGTTCGCATATTGTCTAGATGTCCACTAATAATAAAAATGCGGTTGTCTGAAGGGTCGGTTCCCTGTAAGGTTGCCATTACGTTTCCTAGCACCAGCAGCTTATCTACTCTTTTTCCGTCCGGTTGCAAAGTGGTGGTATCAATGTTTGCTGTCAACCTGCCAGAAGATTTTTTTGCCATTTCATTGAATTTGCCCAATACCCAATTGCGTGCAGCACCAATGCCACGAAGGGTTTCTGTTTGAGTGCTCAGAGTATTTCTGGTACCAAATGCCACCAATGTTTTTATATAGGATTGTAAGGAGTCGGTTGACACCTCTTGAATCATATTTTTAATTACAGGATCACGGTGGATGATGGTTTGTGAAAATGCCTGTAGGGAAAAAAACAAAAGACCAAAACAAAGTAGTTGTTTCATATGATTAATTGCTGGTTTGAAATGATCGTAACAAAAAAAATGAAAGGTTGTTGTACCAATACAATCCAAAGAAAATCGAATTTGGAGGTATTGGGTGGCAGCAGGCCAACAACCTTACTGCAATTACTGCTTTTTGGTGCATAAAAAAAATTACTTTTGCAATCCTAGGCTTATTAAAAATTAATAATCAGTATTTAATGGCCTTGTAGGATATTTTTTGAAGTATAAAACATATAAGTATGAGTAAAGGACCTGTTTCTAATTTTATTGAGCATCATTACCGGCATTTTAATGCAGCTGCCTTAATGGATGCGGCCAAAGGATATGTTACCCATCTGGAAGAGGGTGGTAAAATGATGATTACGCTTGCTGGTGCGATGAGTACTGCCGAATTGGGCTTAAGCCTTGCTGAAATGATTCGGCAGGATAAAGTTTCGATCATCAGCTGTACCGGTGCTAATCTTGAAGAAGATATCATGAACCTAGTGGCACATAGTCATTACAAAAGGGTACCCAATTACAGGGATTTGAGTCCACAGGAAGAATGGGAATTACTTGAAAATCATTACAATCGCGTTACGGATACCTGTATTCCTGAAGAAGAGGCTTTTAGAAGATTGCAGCAGCATATTCATAAAATTTGGAAAGATGCAGATGATAAGGGCGAAAGTTATTTTCCTCATGAATACATGTACAAAATGCTGTTGAGCGGGGTTTTGGAACAATATTATGAAATAGATCCTAAAAATAGTTGGATGTTGGCGGCTGCTCAAAAAAACATCCCGATTGTAGTACCGGGATGGGAAGATAGTACCATGGGGAATATTTTTGCTTCTTATATTATAAAAAAAGAGTTGAAAGCCACCACGATGAAAAGTGGAATTGAATATATGGTTTGGTTGGCCGATTGGTACCGGAATAATTCGGGCGGGAAGGGAGTAGGTTTTTTCCAGATTGGAGGAGGGATTGCGGGCGATTTTCCAATCTGTGTGGTGCCGATGATGTACCAGGATCTGGAATGGCATGATGTTCCTTTCTGGAGTTATTTCTGCCAAGTGAGTGACAGTACCACGTCCTATGGATCTTATTCCGGAGCGGTGCCCAATGAAAAAATTACCTGGGGCAAGCTGGATATCCATACCCCTAAGTTCATTGTTGAAAGTGATGCTACCATTGTTTGCCCGCTTATTTTTGCTTGGATTTTGGGATGGTAGTAGTTTTATCCATCGCGATATAAAAAAATAGGCTTCCAAGTGGAAGCCTATTTTTTTACCTTGTTCCTGTCCCCAGTGGGATATCTCTTTTTAGTATATCATCCCGGTTAGCAATTTCCCAAGCAGTATGAAAGATCATTCTTACTCTTTTCTCATACAGGTCCCAGTTAATTTTTTCGACAGTATCAGTTGGTTGGTGATAATCAGCCTTTAACATGCCATCATAAAAAAATAAGATGGGCACTCCTTTTCTGGCAAAATTATAATGGTCGCTTCTGTAATATATTCGATTTTGATCATTGGGGTCATCATATTTATAATCAAGTACCAGGTGAGTATATTGATTATTTACGCCTTCATTAATTCGCTGTAATTCGCTGCTGAGTTTATCATGACCGATTACATATACATAATTTAACGTGTCATCTTTTATTCTTTCGGTATCAATTCTGCCTACCATATCGGTGTTTAGATCTGCGGATGTTTTTTCAAGCGGAAATACAGGGTGGTCACTATAATATTCACTGCCCCATAATCCTTTTTCTTCGCCACTAACGGTCATGAATACCATCGTCCTTCTTGGTCCTTTACCTGCTGCCTTTGCCTTTGCAAATGCTTCTGCCATTTCAATAACGGCGCAAGTTCCACTACCATCATCATCGGCACCATAATATATTTTACCATCATGTTTTCCAATATGGTCATAGTGCCCGGTTAAAAAAACAAATTCATCTTTTTTATCGGTGCCTTCTATTATGCCAAGTACATTGCTGGCATTGATTTCGATTCTATTTTTAGTATACTGAAAGGTAAATTTCACCTCTTTTTTAAATGCCGAATCTTTTTGAAATGGCTGTCCAGTTTTGGCAATTTTTAAAAGGGCATCAAATTGATTATTGAGAATATTTGCAGCAAAGGCATGCGAAAGGAAAGCGTGGTTAATTTTTTTTCCATCAGCACTATTTCGAGGGTAATAGACACTAGATTTGAGATTGGCTTCAATGATTCTTGCCATAAAAGTTGCCTGGCTGGAGTTGATGATTAATGCACCTACGGCTCCTTTTGCTGCTGCAGTAGCTAATTTTTTTTCCGTTCCGGGGTATGACCAGTCAGAACTTTTAGCGGTTCCGTTCACTAAATATTTCCCATCTTTTTTTGGTTCTCCTGAAAAGAAAATGACCATTTTTCCAGTTACATCTATCCCAGCGTAGTCTGAATAATTTTTATCATCAATACCGTAGCCTACTAGTATTATTTCACTAGCTGTAAATGTACCTGTTTCACTAATATTGGCTTGGCAATAATAATCTTTGCCAAACTTGGCTGTGTTGCCGTTAATGGTTAATTCGCTATTAATAAGGCTATCCTGATATAAGGGATACAATTGCTGGTAACCTTTTAAAGCAGTAGCCGCTTTCAGTCCAATCAATTTAAACTGGGCCTCAATATAGGCCGCCGCCTTTCGTTGTCCGGGAGTGCCGGTTTCCCTACCTTCCATTTCCTCACCAGCGATGATGGTCAAATGTTTTTTTAAATCACGGGTGGTAATAGTGGCAGCATATTTAGCGGCAAAATTAGCCTGTGCAATGCAGATAATTTTAGATCCAATCAATAGAAAGATCAGTAGAAGCGATTTTTTCATAGATAAAGTTTTAACCAATATAAAGTGAATTTGTAATCCCTTGGCATCGCAGTTTTGTCTATAATAAAATGCGACAATATAAATAGGCAATCTAACTGTAATGGCTAGTTGAAGTTGCTTGGGCAGGTTCCGCTAGCCAAAAAATGCATTTTTTGGATAGGGAATTTTAGCAGGCAATTTTGTCTACCCTTGTTTGATGGCGACCTCCTTCAAAAGAGGTGTTCATAAAAACGTCCAGCATTTTTTCAGCATCTCCATCTCTTACAAAGCGGGCAGGAATGCAAATGATGTTGGCATCATTGTGTTTGCGGGCAAGCTCTGCAAGCTCTTCGCCCCAGCAGATGGCTGCTCTTATACCTTGGTGTTTATTTGCACTGATGGCTACGCCATTGGCACTTCCGCAAAGTAAAATACCAAATGAAGCTTCGTGCTTCTCAACCGCATGGGCAACAGGATGTGCAAAATCGGGATAGTCTACAGAATCTGTAGAAAAAGTTCCAAAATCTTTATAAGTCAAACCTTTGGATTCCAATATGGAAATAAGGTCTTCTTTGCAATCAAATCCGGCATGGTCACAGCCAATGGCAATGGGTAATGCTACGTTAAATGGGGTCATTATTTATAATTTATAATTTATAACTGATAACTGATAACTGATAACTGATAACTGGGTGGTAAAATTAATTCTTTCCTAGCCGCTAAAACTATCAATTATCAGCTATCAACTAAATACTAGCTCCACTCTTTTTCTTCCTCCTTGCGTCTTTTCTTTTCAACTCGGGTGGTTAAAATAATACTTATCCAATACAATAATAGCAGTGGAATGGCTACTAAAAACTGACTTGTCCAGTCCGGAGAAGGAGTAATAATTGCTGCTACTACCAGTATGATAACAAATGCGAATTTGAAATATTTTTTCAAAACACTGCCGGTAATCAATCCGATTTTAGCAAGCACATAGGAAAGTACAGGTAATTCAAAAGCGATTCCGCATCCCAGCATCAAATTGGTAAGGCTATCAATATAATCGTCTATGGCTGGTCGGTATTGAATCATACTCGTTTTGCCTAAAGTAAAACTGGCTAAAAAGTTAAAGGTAAAGGGTGCCAATAAATAATAGCCAAAAGCTGCACCAGTAAAGAAACAAAGGGAAACCCAAAAAATGCTCCCTGTTCCGTATCTTCTTTCCTTTGGGGACAAGGCAGGCTTAATGAAGCGCCAAACCTCCCAAAAAATGTAGGGGAAAGCTGCAATGATTCCTCCAATCATTGCAATAGAGATGGCGGAGGTAAAGGATCCATTTACAGTGTTTACCTGGAATTCAATTTTAACAGGGGGCATACAAAAGCTATCACCTAGGTGTAGCCAATTGCCAAAGCGACACAGGGCTCCATAAGTTACAAAGTTCTTATTTGCAGGAGCTAAAATAATATTGTCATACACCCAGTCAATGTAAATAAAAATAGCAATGGCGGCCACTAGCCATGCAAGGATGGAACGCATAATATGCCAACGCAATTCTTCAATGTGGTCGAAAAAGGTCATTTCTGACTCTTCTTCATTATTTTCCTTCCCACTTATTCTCTTAAAGAATGATTTTCTTTCGGATGCAGATGTAGCCAAATCGATAAATTATATAAATTAGTAAGTAAGTTTTTTACTGTTGAATTAAAAAACCAGTTCAAAAGTAAAACTCTTTTATGATTAGTAGTCATAGATTATCCTATAACTACTTGTTTCACATTGCCGGTTCTCTTTAAAACCCCCCATCCTTGCAACTCCCCTTTGATTGCACTATTGAAAGATTTTATAATTATGTAATACATTAATTGTCGGTAAACCAGTCTTTGGGGGATCATCCATAACAATTTTTTGTAATCTTCTTTTTCGAAAGCAAATGCTAAAGCAGCACCAGCAACATCCACCAAGGTAAATACAAGGTAGTAAAAAAGAATACCTCCAATACTTGCTGGTACAATACCGAAGCCTGCGGCAATTAGGCTTGCCACCAATAGCAAATCCGCCAAGGGTGCAAGAAAGGGCAGCAGCATTTGAAATATTAAAATATTTGGCAATGCTACCATGCCAAAATTTTGGTAGCGGGGATTAAAAAGTGCATCCCTGTGTTTCCAAAAACACTGCATTACGCCAAAACTCCACCTGAAGCGTTGTTTAAGAAATTGTTTCATGGTTTCGGGCACCTCTGTATAGGAAATGGCATCATTGCAATTGCGGATTTGGTATCCAGCACGGTGCATGCGCATAGTAAGATCACAATCCTCAGCCAAGGTATCTGATGTAAAACCGCCTGCTTTTATAATGGCTTCTTTTCTAAATGCACCGATGGCGCCAGGCACTACCGTTATGCAATTTAACAGATCGAATGCCCTTCTATCGAAGTTTTGAGAAGTAATGTATTCAATACTTTGCCACCTGGAAATCATATTTATTTCATTGCCTACCTTAACATTACCGGCAACCGCCCCAATAGCCGCTGCCTTTAATCCATTTGCTGAATTTTCGTTAAATTCAGCCCTAAGCTCAAACTTTTTCATCAGTTGACTAACTGCATCTGTTTTTAGTTGAGTATCCGCGTCAATACAAACTACAAATTCACTTGCTGCTTTTTCAATACCAGTATTTAATGCGGCAGCTTTTCCACTATTTTGTTGAGTATAAACTTTAACGGAGGTGTTTTCTTTGAAAGCGGAACGTACTTTTAAAAAAGTGTTGTCTTTGCTGCCATCATCGATAAAGACAACTTCAAAATTTGGGTAATCTTGTGCAAGTAAACTTTCAATGGTTCTTACTGCATTTATTTCCTCATTGTATGCCGGAACAATAATACTTACCATGGGCATTGTAATTGCATCAGGGGCTACCATTGCTGCGGGTATAATTTTCTCTTCTCTTTTTTTCTGTATCCATGCTAGTATTGCCATTCCTATCATCCTACTGATTGACAAACCAATTCCAACCATAAAAAGGGCATATAAAATATGTCCAGCCCAGTAGGTGCCTTCTGCAAAAAATAAATTCAATTTATTTTGCCAGCCCTGCTTTACAGCAGGCATTACCTCATCTTTTGTTTTTCCCATCAGGTCGGCAATGGTAGTAAATTTACATCCGCGCTTTTTGAAATAGGCTATTATCCTAGGGAGCGCATCTACGGTTGGCTGCCTAGTTTGCCCACCTGCATCATGGAGTAAAATAATGCTAGCATCGTTTTGTTCAGCTAATTGAATGGTTCGGTTTACAATGCTATCCTGGTTCATTTTTGGATCCCAATCGTTGGGATCAATACTTTCACCAACAGCGATATAATTGTCTTTTTTGCTACGGGCAATCGGTTCAATTTCTTCATAGGTTTGTGGTTCGCTATCTGCATTATAAGGTGCCCTAAATAAAATGGTTGAATGGCCCGTAACACATTCTATCAGCGAACGGGTTGTTTTCATTTCAAGCTCCGCTCTTTCCGGGCTCATGCGGGCTACATTGTTATGGGTGAATGTGTGATTTGCGATTTCATATCCGTTTTTATAAATTCGTTGTAATAAAGGGATATTATTTTCTGCATTCAGGCCAACGATAAAAAAAGTAGCAGGTACTTTTTCTTTTTCAAGAATAGACAAAATTTTTGGGGTATAGACGGGATCGGGGCCATCATCAAAAGTTAAAATAATTTTATGACCAGGCCCCATAGATGTTTTATCCTCTGCGAATTTTTCATATACATATCCAGAAGGGAGCCGAATGTATTGTTGTTCGGTGATTAGCTTCTCTTTTTTATCCACTTCAATTTTTATGATGCCGGCATCAGGCGAATATAGTACATTGATTAACTCTCCTTCTCCGATTGCAGTTGGCTTTGCATTGGGGTCAACAGGAATAGAAGTCATCCTGCTAAAATCAAATGGCTCTTTTTGCATAGCTTCTGAGCTCAGGTTACGGTCATAAAAATTCCAGATCCTCGGATCTTCTCCTCCTAAATGCCATAGTGCAGTACCAGCGGTTTTATAGTCATCACTAAACCGTACAACATTAAATGCTGTGGCAGCATCAGTGAACCAGATAGTATGTGTAATTTCAGCGGAGGAATCTGTAGGGGGTTCACTATAACTAAAATGAAGGTTGTAGCTATCATTGTCAAAGTCAATAACTGCATTCGATAGCTTGGCCTTGTCAATAGCATTCGTAAAACTTATATCGTTAACGCTTTTGCCGTCTTCATCACTAATCCAATCCCTAGCATATCCTGCTACGCCTAAAATTATTTTGGAAGCATCTATTTTATCATCCATCCAGTCTAGTTGCTCTTCTATCCATTTTTGACTGCTAATTGGACCTGGTCTGCCCACTTCATTAAATTGATCATACGCCATCAAAATAACATGGTCATTGTATTTGGCCAATTCCTTGAAGTCATAATCTTCATTTTTAGCTTGTACATCCATGCTCACCAAAAAATTTCTGCTATGCAGGGCCTCATATAATTCTTTTTGAAATCTGGTGAGCGGTTGATTACTTATTTCATTTATTTCTTCAAAGTCCACATTTAGCCCCTGAAGTTTATAAAAGCTTAGTGTATCCACTATTTGAGCAATTAATTTTTTTCTTTTGAGTGAATTATTTAAAATGACATGAAGCAGTCGGCCGTCAAAAAAACCATTTTGTGTCAATTTTTTTGCGGTATGAAAATTATTGAGAATCGGCTCAATGCTGAGGTTGTTTTTTTTCATAACCGCCAGACCAGGAAGGTCTATTCTGGTTTGAAGTGTACAATTTACCGTGTCAATAAAAAACCACTCTGGGTAGATGGTGGTTAATTTATTTGCATTTTTTTTTAGATCTGGCAAGGATGTTTTACTCCAAGGAGTGTAAAAGGCAGACCGGATGAGCGAGGTCTTATTTTTAGGAATTAAAATTCCCGCGAGAGAATCTTCCCGTTGTTTTTTTTCTAGAAACTGTTTAAATCCTTTGTATTTTCTTGTTTCAGAAGAGCCCAATACAAATTTATTTGCTGGGTCCAACATCGCTTGATAAGCTTTCGCTTTTGCGTTCATATTGGGTAAAGAAGGATTGGAAGCATTGGTGATAGCTAAAAAGGTAACTATCAGAAAAAAAATTACTACCAAGCCCACTACTCTTGTTGTCCATTTTACCCTAGTCCATCGTTTGCGGGAAGGGCTTTGAAAAATCTGTGCAGCACTGTTCATGAATCGCAAAGCTATCTCATTTATAGAGCTACTTGTAGGTTTAGTTTGGTAAAAAAAAGTTATTCCTTTTTATTATGGCAGATGGTCTTATGCAAACCCAATGGTTAAGTTATAGAAGCAAATTTCTTGCCGAATGGTATAAAAACGGGCTGAATTCAAAAAAGAAAGACCCCCGTAGAAACAGGGGTCGTTTACCAAAACTAACTGCTTATGAGAAAAAGTTGAATTAAATTATTTTATTATATTTAAAAGGCAAATTTAATGCCAGTTGATAAAAATTAATTTCCAGTCAAAAATGACAGACCTGCTGCCTTTGATTAGAATCTAAAGTTACTGAATAACTAGAAGCGAATTAAAAAAACAAGGTAATGCTTCCCGCTTTAACAAATATTTAATGTAGGCTATATACTTTTTGGAAAATATAAATAGCCAATGCTTACTACTTTAGAAAACCTTTACAATTTGAGGAAGGTTTTTGAATAATCAACAGACCCTAGGGTTCATATGAAATTAGCTGGGGGTAGCCATTTTTTCGGCATTTTCTGCAAATTGCAATGCATCAATGAATTCTTGTACCTCACCATTCAATACATTATCGAGGTTATATACGGTAAGTCCAATACGGTGATCCGTTACTCTTCCTTGAGGAAAATTGTAAGTTCTAATTTTAGCACTTCTGTCGCCAGTGCTTACCAGGCTTTTTCGTTTATGGGCAATAGCTTCCTCCGCTTTGCGTACTTCTTCGTCGTACAGGCGTGTTCTAAGCATGTCCATTGCTTTTTCTTTGTTGCCCAGCTGGCTCCTTTCAGTTTGACACATCACAACTAATCCTGTAGGCTTATGGGTTAAAAACACTTTTGTTTCCACCTTATTTACATTTTGCCCTCCTGCACCACCACTTCTTGCAGTTTCCATTTTTACATCACTTTCTTTTAGTTCAAAATCTACTTCCTCCGCCTCCGGCATAACGGCAACAGTGGCGGCACTCGTGTGAACCCTTCCACTAGCCTCAGTATCAGGCACCCTTTGAACCCGGTGAACCCCACTTTCAAATTTCATGGTACCATATACATCATCTCCTACTACTTCCACCTGTACTTCTTTATAGCCACCGGCGGTGCCTTCACTTTCGCTTAGCAGGGCTGTTTTCCAACCCTTTTTTTCGCAATATTTTAAATACATCCTCAATAGGTCTCCAGCAAAAAGCGAGGCTTCATCTCCCCCAGTGCCAGCCCTAATCTCTAAAATGGCATTTTTTTCATCGTAGGGATCTTTTGGAATCAGCATATTGCGCAGCGCTTTCTCCAACGCGTCCTTGTTCTCGTCTAAAATGGGCAATTCCTGTTTAGCTAGATCCCGCATTTCTGCATCATCGCCGCTCAGTACTTCTTTGTTAAATTCAATGTCATCCAGTAGGCGAACATAAGCATCCCTAGCTTGAACAATTTTTTCTAAACTCCGGTATTCCTTGCTAATGGCAGTATATTTTTTATTGTCACTCACAATTTCAGGGTTGGTTAGTGCCACACCCAAATTGTCAAACCTTCCTTTTATCGCATCTAATTTATCTAACATAATATATTTTTGAAAACCAATCTCTTCAGGTGGGAACCGAAATAGCTGCCCGATTACCTGAAACAATCAGTAAGAAACCAAAAAGGTAGTCATGCGCTAGGCCATGATGATTTCATTTAGGCGCCAGCATTGTCTTTTAGGCCTTCTCTTTTTATAGTTAACCTTTATTCCTCGTTTTTATTTTTTATTTAAGAACTTTAGCCTCTATAAAAGCACCCGTCTTTTATAGTAAGCCGCAAATTTACATTATATCAACCAATCATTTTGTACAGAAAATTTACCGCAGACCATATTTTCACAGGAAATGAAATGCTGACAGACCCTTCAGTGGTAATTACTGATTTATCTGGAACCATCATTGACTTGGTTAGGGGAGAAGATGCAGGTGAGGGAATCGAAGTATACAGTGGAATTATCAGTCCTGGATTTGTAAATGCACATTGTCACCTTGAGCTGAGCCATTTAAAAGGAAAAATTCCGCAAAAAACAGGTTTAGTTGGTTTTGTGCAACAAGTTATGATTAACCGGTCTGCACAGGAGGAACTGCAATTAGAGGCAATGATGGAGGCAGACTCCAACATGTATGAAACTGGCATTGTGGCTGTGGGAGATATTTGTAATTCAAGCCATTCGATAGCTGTAAAAAAGCAAAGCAAGCTCCTTTGGCATAATTTTATTGAAGTAAGTGGCTTTGTAGGGGAGCTAGCGAATAAAAGGCTGGAGGAGATGAAAATGGTATCAAAACAATTCGAAAATGAGCTCCCCACCCACAAAACAACCTTGTCGCCTCATGCACCCTACAGTGTGTCAAAAAATCTATTTCATTTGCTTAATGCCGATACAGCCGGGCAATTAATCACCATTCATAACCAGGAATGTGCCGATGAGGACATGCTTTATTTGAACAAGGAGGGAGGTTTCTTAGCATTGTATACTAATTTCGGAATTGACATTACTTCATTTGAACCAACCGGTAAATCCAGTTTTAAATCTTGGTTGCCTTATTTCGATAGGCAGCAATCCATTATTGCAGTTCATAATTCTTATACAAGTGAAAGCGATATGGAATTTTTGCATGGGCTTTCGGATAAGTCAGGTGCACTATTTAGCCATTGTATTTGTATCAACGCCAACCAGTATATTGAGCAAAAAACGCCGCCGATTAATTTATTGATGAAAAGCAATTGCAATATGATCATTGGTACCGATAGCTTAGCAAGTAACCAGCAGTTGAATATGCTGGAAGAGATAAAAACCATTCAGCTTTCCACTAATTCGCCCATTCCATTGTCGATTCTGTTACAATGGGCAACTATCAATGGGGCAAAGGCTTTGCAACTTGATCATTTAGTCGGTAGCTTTGAAAAAGGGAAAACCCCGGGAATCGTATTAATTGAAAATATAGAGCAGCTACAATTAAGTCAACATTCATCTGCAAGGCGAATCCTATAGCCATTGGCAACATCAAAAAACTTCTTGTAAAACAGCCAAGGTTTTCATTTGTCCAAAATCGGAGATATGGAGTGAATAGTAATTGAGGTAATGGAGTAATAAGGCTCTTCTGGTATCATGGTGAAGTTTAAACTGCGATAATTCATTGGGTTGCATTGCTTTCAAAAGCTGAGAGGTAATTTCAGCATGCTGTCCTTCAATAAAATGAGGGTGTTCTGGCTGTGCGGCAACAAAATTACCTTCTTCCAAATCTAGGATAGTTAGTTCAGTATCATAATTATCATTCATCCTAAATCCAAAAAACTGGGTCAGTTGTAGGGAAAAGTACAATGCAAAATTGGCGGTTACCTCTTTATCTGCAGCATCCAATTGTATCAATATGTCTTCGCAAAAGTAGAATAGGGGCGTATTTTGTTCGGGTTGCTTCAAGCATTTTTGTAACAATTCCACCATATATAGTGCAAGACTATTCTTGATCACATCACTCAGTACTTGCTGGAACAAAAAATCCCATTTAAACTCCTTGATGCGCTGCATAGGTTTTTGGTCGCTATGATACACTACCATATCTAGGATAGCCCCAGGCTGAAAGTGGTTGGCTTTAGCGGAAGACTTTTTTGTGGTCCGCACACCGTTTACCATATAAGTCTGTAGGCCAAAGAGTTCAGTAAATATGGTCACCACCAAGCTGGTTTCACCATATTTGATGGCCCTTAAAACGATTCCTTTTGATTTATGTGTCATATTCCTAATCTTCGGCAGATTTTTATGGCCTGGTTATATGAATCGATGGTCAAAATTAGGAAAGATTTGGCTCGTAAGTTTATTCGGTGAAGGGTTCGGTGGAGACTTTTCGGAGAAAGGATTTTTTTACTCATTTTTTGGAGCTGAAGATAGCAGTGTGCTTAGCTAGTTGTTTCGGTAAAACAGTTGAACATGCAGCTTTCAATAATAATTGGTAGAACTTGCCTATAACTAGTAAACTCAACCTAAAAGCCATTAATTCAATTCAATTCCATTCAAATTGTTTTTCTTTGCAAAACTTACTCACCAATCAGTTTATTATGTGGAAACGCTTAGGAATCCTTGTTATCAAAAATCGCCTCCCATTGTTAATCATTTTATTTGCAGTGACGGGTGTAATGGGATTTTTTGCAAGCAAGGTAAAACTGAGCTATGAGTTTGCGAAAGCCATTCCGGTGGATAATCCAAAATACAAGGAATATAAGCAGTTTAGAGAAAAATTTGGTGATGATGGCAATGTATTGGTAGTGGGTATTCAAACGGATAAATTTTTTGAACTCGCCACCTTTTCCGCCTATAGCCATTTGCAACAGCAATTAAAAAAAGTGGCTGATGTGGAGGATGTCTTGAGTATTCCGACCTCCTTCAATTTGCAAAAAGATTCTATTACCGAAAAGTTAAATGCTGTAAAAATATTTACGGAGGGCATTCAAACACAGGCCGCGTTGGATGCTGCCAGAAAAACCTTTTTGAACCTTCCTTTTTATAGTTCTCTTTTATATAACAACCAAACCAATGCGTATTTAATGGGCGTTAGAATCAATAGGGATTCTCTTAATTCTCCAAAGCGTTCCAAAATTGTACAGGACATTACTGAAGCGGTCAATGGTTTTGAAAAGAAAACTTCAATCGAAGTGCATCTGAGCGGACTCCCGCTGATAAGAACAGTGGTGGCCGATCGATTGCAAAAGGAAATGAAAATATTTTTAATTGGCTCTTTGCTGCTGAGCGCATTGATTCTATTGGTATTTTTCCGCTCTTTCAGCACCATGTTGCTCTCGTTGATGGTGGTCATATTAGGGGTAGTTTGGAGCTTAGGCGTATTGCAATTGTGTGGGTATAAAATCAGTTTACTCACGGCATTAACACCGCCATTGGTGGTGGTAATTGGTATTCCCAATTGTATTTATTTTATCAATAAGTACCACACCTCTTTTTTGAGTAGTGGAAATAAACACCAGTCATTGGTGGATATGGTGAGTAAAATGGGCATTGTTACCTTGTTTTGCAATATTTCTGCAGCAATAGGTTTTGCTGTATTTGCACTTACCAAAAGTGCCATTCTGCAGGAATTTGGGGTAGTGGCAGGAATTAGCATCATGCTCATTTTTGTAATCTCCTTTATTTTATTACCTGCGGCACTGAGTTATTTGCCGGCGCCGAAACCTTCACATACCAAATACCTTGACAATAAATGGCTGACCGATTTTTTATTAAAAATCGAAAATTGGGTGGCTCACCACCAACGGAAGGTATATATAATAACAGCAGTTGTGCTGGCCTTTTCGATTGTGGGCATTTTTAGGCTGAATACGGTAGCATTTATTGTAGATGATTTACCCAAAACCGATAAAATATATACGGATATGAAGTTTTTTGAAAAAAACTTTAAGGGGGTAATGCCGTTGGAGATTGTGGTGGATACCAAAAAACGCAATGGATTGGCTGGTATGCGGGCACTGGCAGTATTTGAAAAAGTAGATTCCCTGTCTCAATATATTGCGGCTCAAAAAGAGATGAGTCGGCCGCTTAGCCTTGTAGAGGGGTTAAAATTTGCCAAGCAGGCTTTTTATGAAGGGGATTCTGCCAATTACCTATTGCCCAATAGTTTTGACGGCGCTTTTGTAGGAGAGTATTTGCGTCCCAACAGGAGTGATAGTGGAAGAAAAAATAATTTTTCAAAAATGTTATCCTCTTTCATGGACAGTTCCAGGCAAACTACCCGTATTAGTGTGAATATGGCAGATATTGGTACCAAACAATTGCCCATCGTCTTAAAGGGAATTAATGAAAGGGCAGGCCAGTTATTTGACAGCAGCCAGTTCAAAGTACAATTGACCGGAACGAGTATTACCTTTTTGGAGGGAAGCAGTTTTATTATCAGTGGGTTAAAAGAGAGTATTGCCTGGGCATTTTTGCTCATTTCACTTTGCATGCTGTATTTGTTCAAATCGGCGAGAATATTAATTTGCTCCCTCATACCCAACCTGATTCCATTGTTAATTACTGCCGGGGTAATGGGTTGGGCGGGTGTTCCGCTCAAACCTTCTACTGTGCTAGTGTTTAGTGTGGCATTGGGCATTGCTATTGATATTACCATTCGTTTTTTGGTAAATTACAAGCAAGAGCTGCCTACCCATGGGAATAATATACCCCAAACAGTGGCTGCAACCATTAAAAATACGGGGCTTAGTATTGTATATACCTCCCTTGTTTTAATAGCAGGGTTCATTATATTTTGCTTTAGCAGCTTTGGGGGAACCATCGCTTTAGGTTGGTTAACCTCCATAACTTTATTGGTGGCTACTATTACCAACCTGGTATTATTGCCAGTGCTATTGCTGCATACCGGCAAACAAAAAACCGGTCAATAAGCATTGCCTCTCCTATTACGGAATACGGGAATTTTGTACAATGGACTTTTATAAAAAAGGAGCTGGTATTTGACCTACTACTATATAGAGAGGGTAGTCAATGAATGAATCTGTTATTTCTTGTCTTCAAAAATGATTTCCGGCACCCTTCTGTTTTTAAATATCATGCGTTTGGGAAAAGTAATTTTTTATTCAACCTTACTGAAATAAGATAGAATATTGTCATTTGTCTAAATAAATCCTGCTTTTTTGATTAAAATGATGAACCAAATTAAAATAATTTTTGGAGGAATACGAAAAATAACGCAGTTTTACCGTCAGTTTTAAACAATTTCCAATAAAGCAGCGTTATTTAATTGTTAATTGTCATTAATAATCTGGTCGAGTTTATTTTAAAAATTAAAAATCTTACAGAACTTATGAAGAAATTATTCTACCTGTGTGCAATCCTACTGTTTTCTTCAGTAGCTAGTGCCCAGACCCGCACTATTACAGGTGTTGTAAAAAATGCGCAGGGCGAACCGGTATCAAATGCCACCGTTTTGGTTAAAGGAACCAAAATTGGGACTAGTACTAATTCAAAAGGATCTTTTGAGCTAGTAGTAAAATCAGACGCCAAAACGTTAATTATCTCCTCCGTGGGCTCTGTTTCCCAGGATTTGGCAATCGGGAAAGCAACCAATTTCAACGTTGTTTTAGCAACGGAAGCACAAGATTTGACAGAAGTTGTTGTTCAGGTGCCTTATGGAACGATTAAAAAAACCGCATTTACTGGTGCTGAAAACACCATTACTGCCGCTTCTATTCAAAAACAACAAGTAACGAATGTTTCCAAGGCTTTGGAAGGGTTGGTACCTGGTCTTATCACTACCAACGGTGGAGGTGCTCCGGGATCAGGTGCAAGTGTACTGATTAGGGGTGTGGGTTCAGTTAGTTCAAGTAGTTCTCCTTTATATGTATTGAATGGCGTACCCTATGATGGGTCTATTACTTCCCTTTCTACAGATGATATTGAATCAGTTACAGTGTTAAAAGATGCTGCTGCTGCTGCATTGTATGGATCACGTGCTGCCAATGGGGTAATCATGATTACTACTAAAAAAGGTAAAAAAGGAAAAACGGCCGTTACGGCTTCTTTGCGTCAGGGATCTATGAGTAGGGGTATTCCGGAATATGACCGGGTGGACTCTAAACAATATTATGAATTAATGTGGGAAGCTTTTCGTAATTCTTACCTCTTTTCGGGCGATAATGCTGCTACTGCTGGAACGAAAGCTTCGGCTGTTCTTACCGGTGCATCGGGCCTTGTGTACAACGCTTATGATGTACCTGGAGCAAGTTTAGTGGATCCTGTAACTGGAAAATTAAATGCTTCTGCAAAATTAATATACAACGATTCTTGGGAAGATGCCTTATTCCGCAATGCTTCTCGTACTAATGCCAACATTAATTTTTCTGGTGCAGGCGAAACGAGCGACTATTATTTGTCTGCCGGCTATCTAAATGAAGACGGCATTGTAAAAAACTCAGGTATCAAGCGTTACAATCTTCGGATGAATGTAAATTTGGCTCCGACCAAATGGTTAAATGCAGGTATCAATATTGATGGAGCAATGGTCAATAGAAAAGATGTACCCAGTGGCGGAACAGCTACAACTAACCCCTTTTATTTCACTCGTCAAATGGGACCTATTTACCCTGTTTATCAGCACGCACCATTAACTGGGGCATTTATTGATACCTTGGGAGGTCATAAATTGGATTGGGGTGTACCTGAGCAAATGGGTACAAGGCCTTATGCAGGAAGATCCAATTTGCTAGGATCTCTAGCCTTGGATGACCGTTCTACTAATACCTTCAATGGCAATGCCAATACTTTTGCAGAAATAAAATTCCTCAAAGATTTCTCTTTTAAAACAAGTTTGGGGCTGAATTTTTATACTTCTAATTCAACCAGTTATCAAAATAATCAATATGGAGATGCTGCCCCTACGGTTCCAGGTGGGCCCAATGGCGGAAGATCTACCAAATCAAATGGAAGGCAGGTTTCTTTGACTGGCAATGAAGTATTGTCTTGGAAAAAAAGCTTTGGAAAGCATAGTGTAAGGGCTTTAGCTGGTCATGAAAATTATATGTACAAGTACAATGCCTTATCTGCTAACTCTGGTGGATTTCTATTTCCAGGTCAAACAGAATTGGATAATGGAACAGCTGCCTTCAGCCTTGCCAGTTCATACGAAGACAATCATAGGATTGAAAGTTATTTAGGAAATCTAAACTATGATTTTGATCAAAAATATTTATTGTCTGCCAGTTATCGTACGGATGGGTCATCTAGGTTTAGGGATTCAGTTCGTTGGGGTAACTTCTATTCCGTAGGTTTGGGATGGAGATTAACGCAAGAAAAATTCCTAAGGAATGTAACCTGGTTGAATGAGTTGAAGTTACGTGCGAGTTATGGTGAGCAAGGAAATGAGTCCATTGGATTATATTATCCCTACCGTAATTATTATTATGCCAATGCAAATGGCACATACTCTGCTCCTACCCGCCCAGCCAATACCAATTTATTGTGGGAAAAAAACAAAGCAACCAATATAGGAGTTGACTTTGCTTTATTTAAGAAGCGCTTAACCGGTACTTTCGAGTGGTTTAACAAAGTTTCTGACAATTTATTATTTGATGTTCCATTGCCTCCATCAACAGGATATGCTAGTGTATATCAAAATATAGGATCGATGAAGAATAGCGGACTTGAATTGCAGTTGGGCTACAATGCTATCAGCACTAAGAATTTCAACTGGAGAATAGACGTGAATCTTACTCGTTTTAAAAATGAGATTACCAAATTACCAGCTAAACAAACTGAGAAAGGTATCGTAACAGGTACTAAAAAACTAATGGTTGGTCATAGTATCTATGATTTTTGGATACGCAAATTTGCAGGGGTAGATGCTGCTAATGGAGATGCATTGTACTATAAAGACATATTGGATGCTGCAGGTAAAGTTACTGGCACAACGCTGACCAATGTATATAATTCAGCCACTTTATATTTCTTTGGTTCTGCCTTACCTAAAATTTCAGGTGGTGTAACCAACTCCTTTAATTACAAAGGCTTTGATTTGTCATTTTTGTTGACCTTCTCTTATGGTGGTCAATTTTACAATGGCAACTACGCGAGCATTATGCACCGTGGTTCTGCAGGTACCGCCCTATCAGCCGATATGCTTAATAGGTGGCAAAAACCAGGCGATGTAACTGTTGTTCCTAGATTACAAAATGCTATTGCAGGTCAGGATGGAACATCCTCTAGGTTTCTGGTGGATGGTTCATGGTTGAACATTAAAAACATTACTTTCAGCTATACCTTATCCAAACAGTTGACCAATCGTCTTCATATTGGAGGTATGCAATTGTTTACCAATGTAGACAATGCCTGGTTGTATACAGTTCAAAAAGGGTTGGACCCTCAGCGCGAATTTAATGGAACATCAGATGCTTCTTACACTCCGTTTCGCACCGTTAATTTTGGATTTAATGTTACTTTACAATAAAATCATAAATAGTTAAATCATGAAAAAAATAATAATTTATATAATCCCTTTTCTGCTGCTTCTTGTGGTGGGTTGTAAGAAAGATTACCTGGAAACAATACCAAGTAATGGAGTAACCCAAGCAGCTATTTTTAGCCAGATCTCCACCGTGTATGCATCGCTTGATGGTGTGGTGAAAGAACAATTTGCATTTGGAATTGGCGCTAGTACAGGCCATGATAATTTTGGGCAGAAATCATATGACCTTCAGAATGACTTGATGGGAAATGACATGGTAGTTCATTCTACTGGATACTCCTGGTTCAATACTACTTATTCGTTAACTTCATGGGGTCTAGCTACCAATGGTTCACAATCAGACAATGCTTGGTATTTCTATTATGATGTAATCAAGCAAGTAAATAATGTTCTGGCTAATATCGATGGGGTAAAAGATGCTACCATTGCTCAAAAAGAGATGGTAAAGGGCCAGTGCCTTGGACTACGCGCCTATGCATATTATTACCTGATCAATTATGACCAGCAAACCTACAAGGGAAATGAAACCAAGCCAGGTGTACCTATTTATACCACTGTATCTACAGATGGCAAGGGAAGAGGTACCGTACAGCAGGTATATACACAAATTATAGCAGACCTTACCCAGGCTGAAACCTTGTTGACCGGAAAAACCCGTACAAGCAAAGCGAATATAGATGTATCGGTTGTTCAGGGATTTAGGGCCCGGGTGGCATTGGTTCAGGAAGACTGGGCTACAGCCGCCACTTATGCGGCGAAGGCTCGTACCGGTTACACATTGATGAGTAGCTCAGTTTATCCATCATTAAGCGCCTTCTCTTCCATTGCCAATCCCGAGTGGATGTGGGGTTCAATTATTCCTACAGACCAGGCAACTATCTATGCTTCGTTTTTCTCTCATATGGATATTCGTACCGGTGGTTATGCAGCCTTGGGAGGACAGAAAAAAATAACCAAAGCTTTGTACGACCAGATTCCTTCAGGAGATGTTAGAAAAACAGTTTTCAAAACACCTGGTACAGGCGTTACACCTAATGTAGATTACAATCAATTAAAACACCAGGTACCTACTGCGGGCAGCTGGGCAGCAGATTATCTGTATATGCGTGCAGCCGAAATGTATCTGATAGAAGCAGAGGCTCAGGCAAGGCAGGCAAAAGATGCATTGGCTAGAACAGCTTTGGAAGCATTAGTTGTCACTAGAAACCCCGCCTATAGCGCAGCGGCTTTTAGCGGAGCTGGTTTAGTAACAGAAATTTTATTACAAAGAAGGATTGAGTTGTGGGGTGAAGGTTTCTCTTTAATGGATATCAAACGTTTGAATCAAGGATTGGCTCGTCCAACTGGTGCCGGTAACCACGGTGCTCCAAGTTTTGACCCTGCTGTGTATACCACTTCAGCTGCAGATCCAAGATTCTTGATGAGGATACCGCAAAGGGAATTGGATAACAATGCCAATATGACCCCTGCAGACCAAAATCTATAAAACAAGATAGCTAACTAATAAATAATTGAAGTATGAATAATTTTTTTAAATATGCCTACACGGCGATAGCAGGAATAAGCCTTTTGTTTATTGTATCCTGTAAGAAAAACAACGTGGTTTTAGACATGGATGTGACAGCACCGGCTTATGTAAAATTTAATACGATTGCTGCTGCCGATTCCATCGGAACCTATTATATTAAAAGTACCAATACGCCCTATGTATTGCCAATAGGAATTACCAATGTATCGAAGGTTGATAGGAATATTCAATTTACCTATTCTAGTACTGCTGCAGTGGTGGGTACCCAATTCAATGCACCTACTTCTTTGGTAATTAAAGCAGGAACTGCAGTTGACCAGTTGACTATATCCGGTTTGTTTTCAGGATATCCACTTTCCACTAGAAAAGATACTGTTAAGATTACCATTTCAGGTGGTGATGTGCCTGCAAGTTCTTACAAAGGAGTTTACAGGTTGATACTGAGAAAGTATTGCGATGTATCTCTAGCAGATTTATATGGCAACTATACTGCCACTGATTATTATGCCTATCCAATGACTGTTAAAGCTGGATCTGCTGTATCAACTGGCGCTACTACAGGCTCTGTGCAAGTGACTAATCTTTGGGACTATGGTGTTGTAACTACAACTACAATAAATTTGGATTGGACTGATCCTGCTAACTTTAAAGTAACCATTCCTGACCAGGTTTATGTTGCCGGGGATGGACTTTGGATTAAGAACTCTGCTACCACTGGAGCTTTTTCTTCCTGCGACCAGACATTTACTTTAAACTATACACTTTACTTCAAGGCTACTGGAGCAAACTATTATGCTAATCAAGTAACCAAGTTGAAAAGGTAATAATTACTTAGTCAGCCTTTGTTGATTTTGTATAAATTAATAATAATTGTAAAAAGCAATCCTAGCAATAGGGTTGCTTTTTTTTGTGATTAGGAGTTTTAATTACTAGGGAGTTGTAGTCTATGAGTGTGTGAAAGCATCATGGAATGATGTTGATCATTTTGAACTGCTGCAATAATTGTTGCTAAAGTGTAACCGAAAAGAGGTTACAATAAATTGCAGACATTTTCCGAAAATAGGAATGGGGATGGATTATTTTAAGTCCCATCGTTATGGCAGCAATTTTTTTTAGGTATAGAATAGAGAGCTGAGTAAGCAAAAATTTCCCCCAAATTACTTAATCATCTCCCCTAGTTTAATTTCCAAATCACTCCCCCTTAAATTGGTTCCAATAATTTTGCCCTGTGGATCTACCAATACATTGTAGGGAATGCCATCAAAGCCATACAAGGCAACGGCAGCACTGTTCCAGTATTTTAAATCGCTGATATGATACCAGTCAAGTTTGTCTTCTCCAATAGCTTTTATCCACTCTGCTTTGTCTTTATCTAGCGACACACCAAGTACAGTAAAGTTTTTATCTTTAAATTGGTTATAGGCCTTCACCACATTTGGATTTTCGCCTCTGCAAGGGCCACACCAACTTGCCCAAAAATCAACCAATACATATTTCCCCCTCAGCATACTTAAGGAAAAAGGCTTGCCGCTGGTATCGGCCATGGTAATTTCAGGGGCCATTCCACCCTCATGCGGCTTGGATTTACTTTGCGCAATCATTTGATTGTATTGTGCTACGACGGAAGCAATGGACTGGTTGGTTGGAAAACGTTTCATCAGTCCCCCCACCGTTTTTTCTATTTTTTCCGGCTCAATATCTCTGGTATACCCCAAACTGAATAATGCCATTACGGCATTACTAGTGGTATCTAAATAGCGAAGAATATATCGTTGAAAGTTGCTTTGTTTTTCTGCAAAATCTTTTTGCATTACCCGATAAGTACTGTCTGACGGTAAAGGATTAGCATACTGTTGCAGCAGTGCAGAATTTTCTTCCAAACCTTTTCTTTGCTTTTCAATATCAACCATAAAAGTTCTGAGTAAATAATTGGCAGGACTGTTAAACCTGGCGTTGTCTAAAGAAAGGGTATTGAAATCTGCTGCAAATGGAATGGCAGGCTGGTCATTGATAAAAATAAAGGCTGCCTGACTTTTTTCCAGTCTGATCCGATAAAGGCCTTCTTCCGTGGCCAATGCGGTCAATGAAAATTTGCCATTTTTAATTTCGGCCGTGTCAAGCACAGCCGGATCCTTTTGG
>CANJAW010000001.1:0-37036 GCA_947472215.1 Chitinophagaceae bacterium | reverse complement strand
TTTCTTCTCCTCTTCCACATGCTAATTTTTTTCATCACCCTTTTTTCTAGAAAAGTTTTATAATTTTCAACCAACCAATTTTTAAAGCCCTCGTTTTCATCCATTTCATCTTTTCATTCTCAGCTTTTTAAATTTTACGATTTACATTTACACTATGAGCAAAACAAAGTCAGGATTTTTTTGTCAGCAATGTGGTTACGAAAGTGCCAAATGGGTTGGAAAATGTCCCAGCTGTGAAAACTGGAACACTTTCGTAGAAGAAGTGATTGTAAAAGGCAATGACAAAAAAGATAACAATGAATGGAAAGAATATAATGGAATAGGGAAATTAAAAACCATCTCCATCAACGAAGTAAGCAGTGCAGAAGAAAAAAGAATCATTACCAATGATGCGGAAGTAAATCGTGTGCTAGGAGGCGGCATCGTATTGGGAAGTATCGTATTAGTAGCAGGTGAACCAGGCATCGGCAAATCAACCCTGTTTTTACAGATTGGATTACAACTAAAGGAGGTGGTAACACTGTACATTAGTGGCGAAGAAAGTGAGCAACAAATCAAAATGCGGGCAGATAGGGTCGGCATCAAAAGCGACTCGTTTTATTTACTAACAGAAACCAATACCCAAACAATTTTTCAGGAAATAAAAAAACTGAAACCACAGTTGGTCATCGTCGATTCCATTCAAACTTTACAGTCCCCTTTTGTAGAGAGCGGCCCCGGAAGTGTAAGCCAGATAAGGGAATGCGCCGCAGAGCTACAACGATTTGCCAAAGAAACCCAGACACCGGTTTTTTTAATTGGGCATATTACCAAGGACGGAAATATCGCCGGTCCAAAAATTTTAGAACACATGGTTGACACGGTACTGCAGTTTGAAGGTGATCGCCATTATGCATACCGAATTTTGAGGACGCTCAAAAATAGATTTGGTTCCACATCAGAATTAGGTATCTACGAAATGACCAGCGAAGGGATGCGTGCTGTAAGCAACCCCTCCGAAATTTTAATTACCCAAAAGGAAGAACAATTAAGCGGCATTGCCATTGCTGCAACCATCGAAGGGATGCGGCCATTGTTGATAGAAGGACAGGCTTTGGTAACCCAAAGCGTGTATGGCACACCGCAACGAACCGTCAGCGGCTTTGACCTTCGCCGACTTCAACTTTTACTGGCAGTACTTGAAAAAAGAGGCGGCTTTCATTTTGGAGTAAAAGATGTATTTGTAAATATTGCAGGTGGTATAAAAGTAGAAGATCCCTCCATCGATCTGGCAATTGTTTGCGCTTTGTTGAGTAGTTACGAAGACATTCCCGTAAACCAACACTATTGCTTTGCCGGAGAAGTGGGATTGAGCGGAGAAATCAGAGCGGTCAACCGTATCGAACAACGAATTGCAGAAGCTGAAAAATTAGGATTCAAAAAAATTATTGTCAGCAAGTACAATGCCAAATCACTGAACAAAATAAAATTTGATATTGAAGTGGTGCCACTTGCCAAAGTGGAAGAATTGTACCAGTATTTATTTTAAAAAAAATCCCTTTTTTACAAGAAAAAAGACATCCTAATAGGGCAGTTGTAGGCTACAATAAAAAATCATTGTGGGCCCATTTCCACTCTTTTAAATATAATTTTAGTGAAAAAATGAGTATTTTTTGTAATATATTGAGGAATGTCAGCCCTGCAATCCATTTTTTTTGACGCCCTCCATCTTTTCTACCCTCATACCTGCACGGGATGTGGCTCAGACCTATTAAACGATCACCAGCTACTTTGCTTACAATGCATCAACGATTTACCCCATACCAATTTTGCCCAACATGCCAACAACCCCATCGAAAAAATATTTTGGGGTAGAATTCCGCTGGTTGCAGCCCATAGCGAATTTTATTTTGCCAAAGAAACGCTCCTCCAACACCTGATTCACCAATTAAAATACAAAGGCAACCAAGATATTGGCTATTTTCTGGGAGAGCTCATGGGCAACAGTTTATTGAACAGTAACCGGTTCAAAAATCTAGATTACCTGGTTCCACTGCCTCTATACCCCGAAAAAGAAAGAAAAAGGGGATTTAACCAAGCTGCGGTAATTTGCGATGGCATATCGGCCAGTATGCATATCCCTGTAATCGTAGACAATGTTATCCGGCAGCGGTTTACTGAAACACAGACTAAAAAACACCGAAGAGAAAGATGGGAAAATGTAGCGGACAGTTTTTTTGTTAAGAACCCAACAATACTCTTCAATAAAAATCTGCTATTGGTGGATGATGTAATCACCACCGGCGCTACCTTGGAAGCCTGCGGGCAGGCAATTATACAAACTGCCAACGTGAAGCTAAGTGTAGCAACTTTGTCAATGGCAACCAAATAGAAAGGATGTATAGTTGGCTAGTACCCAAACAATCAGCTCCTGCCAGTTACAATTTAATAATTTAACCTGAAGTAATTATATTCTTAATAAAAAAGAAGTACTTTCAGGTAATAGCAACAAAATCCTTTTTCAATCGTTACACGTTAAAAATACCAATCAACATGTTAAAATCATTACTCATTTCAACTGTACTCATTTCTTGTATGTCGTTAACCAATGCGCCCATAAACAACAAGGAAGGCAATTTACCTCAACAACCTGCAGCCAAATCGATCTTCGACTTTTCAGTGGACGCACTCGATGGTAGCCGAATCAATTTTGCCGCCTTTAAAGGAAAAAAAATATTGATTGTAAACACCGCCTCCGAATGTGGGTATACTCCTCAATATGAAGGCCTGGAAGCACTTTACAAAAAATACAAAGACCGTTTGGTAATAGTTGGATTTCCGGCAAATAATTTTGGCGGACAGGAACCAGGTTCCAATGCTGAGATTAAAGAATTCTGCAAAAAGAATTACGGTGTTAGTTTTCCAATGGCTGCCAAGATTTCTGTAAAAGGAGAGGACACGGCTCCTATTTATAAATGGTTATGCAATAAAAGTGAAAATGGCGTATTGGACGCGGAAATAAAATGGAATTTTAATAAATTTTTGTTGGACGAAAATGGGAAGATTATTGTGAAATTTAACAGCAATGTTACCCCTTTAAGTGAAGAATTGACCAGTAAATTATAGAATTAAAAAATATTTTTGATAGACATCCAGGGTTTAAAAAACTTTGGATGTCTTTTTTATTTTACTTTGTGCTGTGCAATTCGAAAAAGGTATAGGGCAAAGGGAGATCAAAGAGCAATTGATTCAAATGGTACAGCATAATCGGCTGAGCCATGCATTATTATTTTTAAGCAAGGAAGGATCCGGTGCACTATCACTGGCACTAGCATTTGCCCAGTACATTGTATGTGAACAGGTGAATGGTAAAATAAAAAAATCTGAAGAGCCTTCTCTTTTTGGAGAGCCTGAGCTCGCTAGCCAACCAATAGCCAATTTTACAGACTCTTGTGGAGTTTGCAGCGCCTGTACCAAAGCCAGTCAACTAATACATCCCGATATTCACTTTTCATATCCGGTAATACCCCGAAAGCCAGGCGATAAGCCCATTAGTACGGATTATATCAACGAATGGAGAGGCTTTACAGCCGCCCAGCCCTATGGCAATGTGTACGACTGGCTCCAATTTATAGGTGCAGAAAATAGACAGGGAAATATTACCTCCGATGAATGCAATGATATTAACCGTAAAATAAGTTTGAAAAGTTTTGAGAGTGAATATAAAATTTTAATCATCTGGATGCCCGAATACCTCACCAAAAACGGCAACAAATTATTAAAACTCATTGAGGAGCCGCCACCCAACACCTTATTCTTGCTGGTGGCAGAAAACGAAGACCTTATCTTGCCTACAATCTTATCTAGAACACAATTGGTGAAAATCCCTTCGCTTTCGAATTTGGAAGTGGAATCAGCTTTAGCCCAAAGAATGGGGGTGCCAATTGAAAAAGCGCAACAAATAGCAGCCCTAAGTGAGGGAAACTACCACGAAGCGTTGCAACTACTGGAACAGGCTGAGGACGACTGGCAGATTACCCTAAGGGAATGGCTGAACCTGATCTCCAAAAAAAACCTAGCGGGGCAAGTGAAATGGATAGAAGACATGAGTAAACAGGGTAGGGAAAAACAAAAACAATTTCTTAAATATTTCACCCATTTGCTGGAACAGGCAATTCGGCTAGGGGTGATGGATGAAAAAACGGCCAATAGTCTATCTATCGCAGCCAATGAAAAAGACTTCGCACTTCGGTTAAATAAACTTTGTACCATTCACCAGCAAGAGGCCATTGTACATGAATTGGACAAAGCTAGCTACTATATTGAGCGAAATGCCAACGGAAAAATGCTCTTTCATGCCCTCTCTATCAAGTTGTACCACATTATTACCAACAATTCGCTAATTTTGATTCATTGAGGAATAAGTCCTTAGGTTAGGTCCTAGGGGTTGGAGTAAGTTGTTGGAATTATCTTCTCCGCTATATCACAACATCATTGAGAAGTCTGATTCCGGTTTTTTCCGGAGCTAATTTATACAGTCTGCATTTATAAAGGGGTCGAATGACCCGCTAAATAAAAATTGTATAAAAAATAGGTGCCCCTATTCAGCATATAAAAACTGAAAAGTTTCAGGGTGCCATCGTCTTTCCCGATACATTCGGGATCAATGAAGTTGAAGCTAACTATAGCCGGAAAAATAATTGCCCTCTCAAAGGATGGTTTTAATGCTAAACCTCCCTCCCTATCACTTATTCCCCTTGCAGGTATCTTAATTTTTAATTTTTTAATTACGTTCAATATGGCATGTGGAAATTGTGGATCTGAAAGCAGCCCAGGAGGTTGTCAAAGTCATGGTAGTTGTTCAAGTGGAAGTTGCAACCGAATGAATGTGCATGATTGGCTTGCCAATCTCCCCTTCAGTGATCCTGAAAGCGGTTGCAGAATTGTTGAGGTGAGTTTTAATAATGGCAGCAGGAAAGATTACTTTAAAAATACCACCACTTATTTTTTTGAGAAGGGTGATATGATTGCTGTGGAAGGTGTGAGTGGCTTTGATGTAGGAAGTGTAAACATGACCGGAGAGTTGGTGCGCCTGCAATTGAAAAAGAACAATATCAAAGAAGAAAGTGCTGACATAAAGAAAATTTTACGCAGGGCTAATGACACCGACCTAGGTAAAAGTAAGGAGTCGAAAGCAAGGGAAAAAGAGGTAATGATTCGTAGCCGTGCCATTGCTAAACACCTGAACCTGGATATGAAAGTAGCCGAGGTGGAAATTCAGGCAGATGGACGCAAGGCTACCTTTTTCTACATTGCGGATGACCGGGTTGATTTTAGGGAGTTGATAAAAATTTATGCGGGTGAGTTTAAGGTGAAAGTAGAAATGAAGCAGATTGGAGCTCGCCAGGAAGCAGGTAAAGTAGGTGGGATTGGAAGCTGTGGAAGAGAACTTTGTTGCAGTACCTGGTTAACCGATTTTAAAAGTGTAAACACCAATGCGGCACGTTATCAAAATTTAAGTATCAATCAAACCAAGCTCAGTGGGCAATGTGGAAGGTTAAAATGTTGTCTGAATTTTGAGCTAGACACCTATCTAGATGCACTTCAAAATTTTCCGGATGATTGTGATATGATAGAACTTGCCAGAAGCCGTGCTTTTTTGGTAAAGAAAGATATTTTCCGCAACCTGATGTGGTATACCATGCCCGACAGTAATAAGCAATATCCTCTAACGATAGAAAGTGTTAAAAAGATAAAAGCCCTCAACCGGCAGGGTATTCGACCAGAAGAACTTGAAACGGTAGAAGTAGTCAGCAAAAAGCCAGTTGAAATTGAACCCACCTACGTAGATGTGGTAGGGCAAATTAGTTTGAAGAGCCTTGAAAAAACTAGCCGAAAAAGAAGGGAGAATGAAAGAGGACAAGGACAAGCCGGCGGAAACAGGCAACAGCAAAGGCCTCCTCAAAATAGGGATGGTCAGGGGCAGCAGCGGCCACCACAAGATAGGGGCAGACAGGGTCAGCAACGCCCTCCTCAAAATAGGGATGGACAGGGGCCGCAGCGACCACCGCAATCTGGAGGCAATCGCCAGGGTCAACCCAATCGTGGGCAGCAAAACCCCTCACAAAACAGAGGTAACCAACCCAACAGGCCTTCACAGGGAGCGCAGGGTGCTGAAGAAAACAAATAAATCAATCATAGTAAAAACGTCGACGTTTACTGCTGGCGTTTTTATTTTTGAATAATTTTTATAGATGTCAATTGAAGTAAACAATCTTTCCAAATTGTATGGCGCACAAATAGCGGTGAATGCTATTTCATTCGCTATTGCAAAAGGAGAAATTGTTGGCTTTTTAGGACCCAATGGTGCTGGAAAAAGTACCACCATGAAAATGATTACCGGATATTTAGTGGCGGATGCAGGAACAGTATCGGTAGCAGGCGAAATGGTGAGTCCCGATTCACTTTCAGCCAAGAAGAAAATTGGTTATCTGCCAGAGGCGAATCCCCTTTATTACGAGATGTATGTGAGGGAATACCTTGCATTCATATCGGCGCTTCACGAAATAAAAAATCCAAAGCAAGCCATTGAGCAGGTAATACAATCAACCGGATTAACAGTAGAAGCTAATAAAAAAATTGGGCAGTTAAGTAAGGGATACAAACAAAGAGTAGGATTGGCTGCCGCACTAATTCATGATCCAGAGGTGTTGATTTTGGATGAGCCTACTGCCGGACTTGATCCTAACCAGCTAGCAGAAATCAGGGAACTGATACAACAATTAGGTAAAAATAAGACCATCTTATTTTCCTCCCATATTTTACAGGAAGTACAAGCCATCTGCGACCGGGTAATTATTATCGATCAAGGGAAATTGGTAGCAGATGATACACTAAGTAATTTACAAAAGGCATCTAATGGTGCCGCCATTGTAACCGTAGCTTTCAAAGAAATTTTAGACTCAAGTCTATTAACCCTGCTTAACCATGTTATTCAGGTTGAAATAATACAACCCATTGGGGACCACTCTCTCGCTAGCAAAGGCTCTGTTTTTAAGCTAACAACCAGCCAGCCGGATAGTGTAAAAACACAGCTATTGGAATTGAGTTTGAAAAACAAGCTGAACGTTGTTTCTTTGCAAAGTGAAACCAATAGCCTGGAAGATATTTTTAGAAATTTAACCTCACATACGCACACAAAATAATTTAACTAAACAAACAAAAAATCAACATGAGTTACATTGCAAGTATTTACGCCCGTCAAATTTTAGATAGTCGTGGCAACCCAACAGTAGAAGTAGACGTGCTAACAGAAAATGAAAGTCTGGGCCGCGCAGCCGTTCCAAGTGGTGCAAGCACCGGTATTCATGAAGCAGTTGAATTAAGGGATAACAATAAAAAATTATTTGGTGGAAAGGGCGTATTAAAAGCAGTAAAAAATGTAAATACCATTTTAGCGGAAAATTTGCTAGGATGGGATATTGCAGATCAAACTGGTATTGATGCCATGATGATTTCATTGGATGGCACTGTCAACAAAAGTAAGCTAGGCGCCAATGCAATGTTGGCAGTTAGTTTGGCGGTAGCCAAAGCTGCCGCACTGGAAGCCAATCTTCCTTTGTATCGTTATATTGGCGGTACCAATGCGAAAGTGTTACCAATCCCGATGATGAATATTTTGAATGGTGGAGCCCATGCCGATAATAAAATAGATTTTCAGGAATTTATGGTAATGCCCGTTGGTGCTTCTTCATTTAGTGAAGGACTTCAATGGGGTGTAGATATTTTTCATGCACTGAAAGTAGTTTTGAAGAAAAAGGGATTCAGCACCAATGTAGGTGATGAAGGTGGTTTTGCTCCAAATATTCAAAGTAATGAAGAAGCGATTGAAACTGTTTTAACAGCGATACAAGCGGCAGGGTATAAAACAGGCAGCCAGATAATGATTGCTATGGATGCGGCCAATAGTGAATTGTGGAATGCAAAAGAAAAGAAATACATTTTCCATAAAAGTGATGGCAAGAAAATGACCAGCGAACAACTAGTGAAATATTGGGCCAGCTGGGTAAAGCAATACCCTATCTGCTCCATTGAAGATGGTATGGCAGAAGATGACTGGAAGGGATGGAAAATGCTTACCGAAGCAGTTGGAAGTAAATGTCAATTGGTAGGTGATGATTTATTTGTAACCAATGTAACCCGTTTGGAAAGAGGGATCAAGGAACAAATTGCCAATGGATTATTGGTAAAGGTAAACCAGATTGGCACCCTTACCGAAACCATCAATGCGGTTAGTATGGCCCAACAAAATGGTTACAATACCATTATGAGCCATCGCAGTGGAGAAACAGAAGATACCACCATTGCCGACCTTGCGGTTGCATTGAATTGTGGTCAAATAAAAACTGGCTCTGCTAGTAGAACTGACCGTGTTGCCAAATATAACCAGTTGATTAGAATTGAAGAATTGCTTGGTGACAGTGCTATTTATCCAAAAGGAAAGATTAAATTTGGTAGTTCCCTCTAATTTTCATCATTGGGGAAACAAATAATATGTAAACAATGGAAAAGGATTTAAACAATACAACCTCTTCTCAGCCCCTTCAAAAAAAGGGTTGGGAGAGGTTGTCCTTTTTAGGTAATAAATATTTACTGACGGGTTTTCTGTTTCTGATTTGGATGCTCTTCTTTAACGAAAAAGACCTGATTTCTGAATTTAAGAGAAGGGTCAAACTGAATGAGCTCCAAAAAAGTGAACAGCACCTAACTGATCTAATTAAGGATACAAAGCAGGAATTGGGGCAGCTCAAAACCAATGCCCAGACGATTGAAAAATATGCAAGAGAAAAGTATCTGATGAAGAAGGATAACGAGGACCTATTTATCCTTTCTACTATCGATACGCTGAAATAATTCACCTAACTATACAATAATGAATGAATTAGTTCGTTTATTAAGGCAGAAGATGATTAAATTTTTACTCAAGCCATAAATATTGCATATGCACAGCTTTACTCAGGAAGATTTGATTCTACACCTGTACAAAGAAATTTCTGCTGAACAATCAATTCTTTTGAACGAAGCTATGGCGACCGATTGGGCTTTAAGAGAAAAATTTGAAGTCATTTCAGCTGCAGTCAACGATCTGGAACAATTGTCCCTGTCTCCCCGAAAGGCCGCTATAGACAAGATCTTACAATATGCAGCTAGCTCAGTTAAAGAACTTCCCTCCTCCGTTTAACAGTCTTTAGGGCATTTCCCCTACTTTCGCTTTGCAATAAAGCCGAACGTTTTTTTATGACCAAACAGCAACGGTATCAATCCTTCATCGATTATTTTTTAACGAATGCACCAGGTGCCGAAACTGAATTGCACTACAATAATCCCTTTGAGTTACTGGTTGCAGTAATACTTTCGGCCCAATGTACCGACAAGCGGGTAAACCTTACCACAGGAGCAATTTTTAAAAAATTTCCTGACCCTGAAAGTCTAAGCAAGGCCGCATTCAAGGATGTTTTTGGATTGATTAAAAGCATCTCCTACCCAAATAATAAGGCTCGGCACTTAATAGGAATGGCTGAAATGTTAGTCAAAAAATTTTCTGGACAAGTGCCCATGACAGTCGATGAGCTAGTTGAACTGCCCGGTGTAGGCAGAAAAACTGCCAATGTAATTACCTCAGTAATTGATCATCAACCCAATATGGCTGTTGATACCCACGTATTTAGGGTGAGTGCCCGAATTGGGCTAACTACGAAAGCAAAAACTCCGCTGGCAGCCGAAAAACAATTGGTTAGCTCTATCCCAAAGGAGTACATTCACAAGGCACACCATTGGCTAATACTTCATGGCAGGTATGTTTGTATGGCCAGAAGTCCAAAATGCAGTGAATGTGGAATTCAATCAGCTTGCAAATACTTTGGGAAAAAAGTAAAATAAATATGCAATTAAAATATAATTTGTTTATTTTACAAAAAATACAAACTTCTGAAAAACAAGGGCTTTAATTGGTATCGCTTACCTCCAAGCTACACATAGCTTTACCCATAGACTGCCCGTCGTCCAAAACCCCTTCCCTGAAATTTCACTGGTTTCACCCTGTTTATTTTACGTAAGCCTGGCAAATTTTTAATTCGCTGGAAAATCCATGCAATAGATTGCTGCCAGTTTTGTAAGCCATTTATTCCTTTTCTTTTGCCAATAAATTACAAGGGAAATCAACGGACTGTAACAGGTGAAATAATTTACTAGGCTGTATAAAATCAATTTTGGAAAAAAAATATGCAAATGAAAAAATTAGGATTTGCTTTAATAACAGTATTACTAGGTAGTATTTTTGGACAAACTATTTCGGCCCAATTCTATTTCCGTGATAACAATTATTACGACTCCCCTTTAATGTTTGATATGGGTGGCTCAGTGGGCGTAATGAACTGTTTGACGGATGTGGGTGGAAAAAAAGGAATAGGAAAACCCTTAATAAAAGATTTAAATATTGGCAATACCCAGCTGAATGGAAGTATATATGTCAGTGCCCTCTACAAATATGCGGTGGGCATAAGGCTGGAAGGAAGTATAGGACAAGTAAAAGCCTATGACAGTATTTTGAAATCGGTGAAAGAGTCTACGCAGGGCCGTTATGAGCGAAGTTTGCAGTTCCGCAGTAGGATTACAGAAGTATCACTAACCTTTGAATTTCACCCGCTCTTTATATTCATTAACTGGCTAATAAAAGAAAAATCTCCCCCTGCTTTATCGCCGTATCTTGTTGCTGGCGTCGGTTATTTTAAATTCAATCCACAAGCCAAATTATATTCGAACTGGATTGACTTACAACCGCTGCATACAGAAGGGCAGGGCTTTGCAGAATATCCAGACAGAAAACCTTACCAGCTTAGTCAGATAAATTTTCCGCTGGGAGCAGGATTAAAATATGAAATTTCTTCCTTCGTTAATTTGAGAGCAGAAATGATTACCCGCATTTTGCAAACAGATTATCTAGATGATATCAGTACCCGGTATATCAATCCCCAATTGTTTTCAAAGTATTTATCCGGTGATCAATTGTATAATGCACAAGTGCTAAACGACCGAAGAAGTAAGTTTAACCCGGCATTTCCCATTAATCCAAAAGGTGGGCAACTCCGTGGAAACTCACAAAATAATGATGCCTATTTCAGCTTCAACATAAAAGTAGGGGTTGCTATAGGAAGAGAAAAAATATCCCGCCCAGGAAAGTACCGCTAATAAAAGAGGTGCTGATAATCAAATCAGCACCTCTTTTATTGGTATCCTCAGAAACTATCTAAGGCCTTATAACATTTTTTTTATTTCGTCGATCAACTCACCTTTGGTAATGGCAATTCCCATTATTTTATTATAGGGCTTGGCATCTACAAAATATACATCTCTAATGATCTTCACCAACTGGCCATTATTGATTTCAGGAATCAACACATGATCAAAGTTTTTCAGCATATCTCCCAGGTTTTTAGGGAAAGGCCGGATGTAACGCAAATGTGCATGTGATACGGCATGACCTTCTTGTTGCAACTCCTTACAGGCACTTTTAATGGCGCCGTAGGTACTTCCCCAGCCAAGCACTAGCACCTTGCCCTTTTCGGCACCGCTATCTAATTTTTGCTCGGGAATATAATTCGCAATAAGGTCAACTTTTTTCTGTCTTGTTTTCACCATATGCTGGTGATTGTCTGAATCGTAACTGATGTTTCCTGTCAAATCTTCTTTTTCAAGGCCACCCACACGATGCTCTAATCCAGGAGTTCCTGGTATCGCCCATGGTCGAACTAATTTTTCGTCTCTTTTATAGGGCTGAAATTTCCCTTTTGCATCAAAATAGTCCATATTTTTTGGTGAAGCAAAAGACACTTTGATTTCCTGCAATTCTGAAGCAGTAGGGAATTTCCAGGGCTCAGCTCCATTGGCAATATACCCATCACTTAAAAAGATTACAGGTGTCATATGTTGTACACTTATCCTTACTGCTTCATAGATGGCAGCAAAACAATCACTGGGTGTAGAAGCTGAAATGACCGGCATCGGACACTCACCATTACGACCGTAATAAGCTTGCATTAAATCACTCTGCTCTGTTTTGGTAGGCAAACCAGTGCTAGGACCTCCCCTTTGTACATTGATGATAATCAAGGGAATTTCAAGCATCACTGCCAGTCCCATCGCCTCGGCTTTTAACGCCATACCTGGTCCACTAGTAGTGGTAACACCCAAGCTACCTCCATAACTAGCACCAATAGACGAAGTAATAGCGGCTATCTCATCTTCAGCCTGGAATGTCTTGATAGCAAAATTTTTATACTTACTTAGGTCATGCAAAATGTCACTGGCAGGCGTAATCGGATAACTACCCAAAAATAGCTGTAGGCCACTTTTTTGCGAAGCCGCAATCAATCCAAAAGACAAAGCCTGGTTACCCATGATAGAGCGGTAAACACCTGGCTCCATTTTTGCCTTTTCAACAGTATAGCGGGTGGTGAAAGTTTCGGTAGTATCGCCATAATTGTAGCCTGCCTGCAATGCCTTAACATTGCTTTCAAAAATTTCTGGCTTTTTACCAAATTTATCCTTGATAAACTGAATGGTATTATCCATTTCACGGTTGTACATCCAATATAAAAAACCCAGTACAAACATATTCTTTGCACGGTCTTTTTCCTTCATCCCCATGGTGAAATCCTTCAATGCTTCACGGGTCATCTTGGTAACATCCATTTTTATCAGCTCGAAACTATCTAGGCTATTATCTTCTAGGGGGTTGCTGCCTTCGGCATAGTTAGCGAGCCGGAGGTTTTTAGCATCAAAGCCTTCTATATTGGCAATGATTACCCCACCGGGTTTTAATCCCTTTACATTTACTTTTAAGGCAGCTGCATTCATTGCTACCAACACATCACAGACATCACCGGGTGTAAAAATCCGATCACTACTAAAACGCAGCTGGTACCCACTTACTCCGGGTAATGTACCGATTGGGGCCCTGATCTCAGCTGGAAAATCTGGAAAAGTTGCCAAGTCGATACCTAGCAAAGCGGTGTTGTTGGTAAACTGGCTGCCTGTTAACTGCATACCATCGCCGCTATCTCCGGCAAACTTTATTACAACTTCTTTTAATACCTGTTCTTTAATACTCATAGCTTCAAACGTTAAAAATTACTGCAAGTTACGGCTAAATTATTTTTTATAATCAATGCCCAAAACTTTGTTCGGGAACGTTACCGGAAACCCTGTTTTTGAAGAATTTCTTGTAGAAGAGGGGTTTCAGTCAGTTTTTCAGCATTTTATGCAAATAAGGGATGCGCAGCGAGACCTGATTGTTGGGGTGAGGAGGTAAAAAAGGAGGTTTAAATTACGGAAACGGTTAAACGACTATTGGGAGTTATTGAACTAGCCGATAGGGCAATAGCCAGGTGTAAAATTTAACAACATTCTATAAAAAAAATTGAAGGTCATTTGGTAAAATGTTTTAATTTTAAATTCTAAAAATATAATTATGGACCTATTTAAATCTGGCAATCCTACCCTTTCAGAAAAAGCATTTAAGAACACCCTTTACATCGATCAAAATAATGCAATGACGGTAAGGGGTACCCTAAACAAGTTTGGCTTTATGTTTTTAATGCTGATGGGAACTGCTTATTACTCTTGGAAAGAATATGCTGGTGGAGGTGATGTACAATCACTGATATGGGGAGGTGCTATTGGGGGTCTGGTAGTCGCCCTTGTGATTATGTTTAAAAAAGAATGGTCCCCCTATCTAGCACCCTTGTACGCATTGCTTGAAGGATTGTTTATAGGAGCCATTTCAGCCTACTACAATGATGCTTTTGCTGGAAAAATGCCGAATATTATTATGAACGCAGTGGGCTTAACCTTTGGTACTGCTATCTCCATGTATTTATTGTACAGTTTTAAAATTATTCAGGCAACAGAAAAATTTAAGGCGATTATTTTTACTGCTACCGCCGGCATCGCTGTCTTTTATTTGATTGCCATGGTAGTAAGAATGTTTGGTGTGGAAATGGCTTTTTTACATGAAGGTTCTTTAATGGGAATTGGTTTTTCATTAGTGGTAGTAGCGATTGCTGCGCTTAACCTGATCTTGGATTTCGATATGATGGAAAAAGGCGCTGAGGCAGGGGCGCCCAAATATATGGAATGGTATGGTGCATTTGGATTAATGGTAACCATCGTTTGGCTTTACCTTGAAATTCTTCGATTGTTGTCTAAACTAACTAGCAGGAAATAGTTGTATCAAATAATTAGCAAATGATGGTTTATGCTAAATTAAATTGATAAAAAGTGCTGAATTAAGTATCTTCCCTACAAGTAACAAAGTGGCTGTTGCCTTTTTAATACTTGTAGGGATTTTAGTTTTACCAAAGTAATTGTCTAGGCAAAAAAGTCAACTTAGGAGAACACCAAATTTTGGTAATTTTTTCTGCATCCCCTTCTCTTTTTTAATTACTTTTTTTAAATTTTTAGTACGCTTATTTAAACAACTAATTACTATGCAAAACTCAAGAAGAAAATTTATTCAAACGGCCTCGCTTGCCATAGTGGGGGCTAGTTTAAATCCCAGCGCATTATGGGCCTACCCAAATAGATTGGCCGATACCAAGCGATTGATTGGAATTCAATTGTACTCGGTGCGCGACGACATGGATAAAAAACCATTGGAAACTTTGACTGCACTCTCAAAAATGGGCTATCAATACGTGGAACACGCCAATTATGTAAACCGTAAATTTTATGGCTGGACTGCAAAGGAGTTTAAAAAAATATTAAATGACTTAGGTTTAAAAATGCCAAGTGGGCATACAGTAATGTCTGCAAAACACTGGGACAATACAACCAAAGATTTTACCGATGACTGGAAGCTAACTGTAGCAGATGCGGCTACATTAGGGCAATCTTATGTAATTAGTCCCTGGATGGATGGAAAGCTGAGAAGAAGTTATGATGGATTAATGATGCAACTAGATGTATTTAACAAATCGGGGGAATTGTGTAGGGCAAGCGGAATGAAGTTTGGTTACCACAATCATGATTTTGAGTTTAAAGAAAAAATATATGGCTCTATGGTGTATGATTTAATTCTACAACATACCGATCCTATATTAGTGATCCATCAATTAGATATTGGCAATATGTATGGTGGCGGCGGAAGGGCTGCAGAGTGGATTACTAAGTACCCTGGTCGTTTTCAATCCTTACACATTAAAGATGAAATTAAGACAGAAAAAGGTGAAATGAATGATGGGTATGAAAGTGCCATTTTGGGAACTGGAGTAGTAAACCCTAAAGCAATTGCTTTATTGGCAAAAAAAATAGGTGGCTCTACGCATTTTATTATAGAACAAGAGTCTTACCAAGGACTTACTCCAATTGAGTGTGCTAAGAAAAATTTAGAAATCATAAAAACCTGGAGGATCTAACCGCTCAATCAACCTACTCATAAGCACAAACTAGTAAAGTTTGTGCTATTTTTTATGACAACTCTTCTAGAAGAGTTTTTACTTTTTCTTTAATAAAATCCCTTACTTCATCAAACTGCGCTGGCTCCATATGCTTTGGATCAGGTATTTGCCAGTCAATGAATTGTTTGGCTGGCATCCAGGGACAGGCATCCCCGCAACCCATCGTAACAACTGCATCAAATGGGGCAAATGCCTTTACCTCTTCCAAACTTTTGCTATCGTGGGTGCTCAGGTCATATCCGAGTTCCTTCATGGCTGCAATTGCTTTTGGATTTACAATGCCACTTGGCTTGCTTCCGGCACTATATGCTTCCACGCCCGCACCACCCAGTATTTTGGCAAAAGCCTGGCTCATTTGTGAGCGGTTGCTATTTTCAATACATACAAATAAAATTTTCTTCAATCCCGATATTGGATAGAGAGCCGACTGGATGTTTTCCATCATTTATAGTAGTTTTAAATTCAATTGGATATTGTAAAAACAATTAGCAACAACCTCCGCCTGGAGTACATATTTTCGGCTGATCAAGTAAAGGTTTTTCTGCATATACCGTAACGCTACTGATGGTGGTCTTGCTATTTTTATATGCCAGCATTTCTTCCTTCGATAAATGATTAATTAAAATATCATCCGGGATAATGATGGGTTTATCTTTTTGCAATACTAGATTTTTAAATCCTGCTGCATCTATCAAGTCGAGGTATACCTGCTTTTGTATGGCACCGGAAACACAACCTGCATATAATTCTGCCACTGATTTCCATTTTTCAGGTAATGCCCCTTCCAACACAATATCGGAAATAGAGAAATGTCCTCCTGGTTTTAATACCCTATAAATTTCTTGAATGACGGCCCCTTTATTGGGCACAAGATTTAATACACAATTACTTACCACTACATCGGCAATATTTGCAGAAACAGGCAAGTGCTCAATATCACCTTGGCGAAATTCCACATTTTGAAAAGATAGCTTTTCAGCATTCATCCTTGCTTTTTCAATCATGGCAGGAGTGAAATCAATGCCAATTACTTTACCTGTTTCACCAGTAGCCCGCCGTGCTATAAAGCAGTCGTTTCCAGCTCCGCTACCCAAATCAATCACGGTGTCGCCCGATTTAATTTTTGCAAATTCGGTGGGTAAGCCGCAGCCCAAGCCTAAGTCTGCATCCGCATTGTAACCTTCCAAGGAAGTGTAATCTTCGCTCATAATATTGTACACTTCTGTGCTACAACCTCCGGCACCACAGCAGGAAGACTGATTGGTTTCTTTGTCCTGCAAGGCTATTTCGCTATACTTAGTCCGGACCATTTCTTTTAACTCATTATCTGTTTGCATATAGTAGTATTTTAATTGGTTAAAAATAAAAATAAAATCTAAACCCTAAACTTCTAAACCCCTAAACTTTAACCCATCTAACAACATGATTGCAAGTTCTTTAATTTCAGGTGGTTGAATAGGAAGCTAAATTCGGCGTTGAATTTTTCAAAGGCTTTCCAGTTGATGCAGTAGCAACTCCTAGGGCCGTCAACAGATCCATTAATTAATCCGGCATTTTTTAGTTCCTTTAAATGTTGGGATACGGTGGATTGCGCCAGTGGTAATACAGCTACTATTTCACCACAAATGCACTCGTTGTGCTGAGCCAATACTTTTAATATGGCAATGCGTGCTGGGTGAGCCAATGCTTTTGCAAATTCAGCCAGGTCCTGTTCCTTTTTTGAAAAAGCTTCTTTTTTGTGGATGGCCATGTTGTATTAATTATATATCGCAAATATACGATTAATATAACAACAATTCAAAATTTATTTATAAAAAAAGTGCCGGGCTGTAGGCTGCCGGCACTTTTTTTATATTTTACTTAAATCAAGGATAGTAATCACTATTCCCGCCCATCTAATAAATTACCCAGTCCGCCCAAAATGCTACCTTCTTCTTTTCTGCCGAAGCTGCCGCCATATTGCATAATACGCCCTGCGAGTCTACTAATAGGGAGTGACTGCAGCCATACTTTTCCAGGTCCTGTTAATACTGCAAAGAATAATCCTTCACCTCCAAACATAAAGTTTTTAACCCCTCTCACCATTTCAATATCAAAGTCGATGTCTGCAGTATATGCTACCACACATCCCGTATCTACTTTTAAAATTTCTCCTGGCAATAAATTCCTTTCCACAATATATCCTCCGGCATGTGCAAATGCAAGTCCGTCTCCCTCAAGTTTCTGCATTATAAAACCCTCTCCTCCAAAAATTCCGGTGCCCAATTTTCTTTGAAATTCAATCCCAATACTTACTCCCTTGGCTGCACATAAAAAAGCGTCTTTTTGTGCAATAATCTTTCCCCCTAGCTGACTCAAATCAAATACGATAATCTTGCCGGTATAGGGCGATGCAAAACTTACCTTCTTTTTCCCTTGGCCAACATTGGTGAATGCAGTCATAAACAAGCTTTCGCCTACGAGTAACCGCTTTCCGGCACTCATCAGTTTCCCCAGTATACCACCGGATTGTTGTTGGCTGCCATCACCAAATATTGTTTGCATTTCGATGCCGTTATCCATCATCATAAAGGCGCCACTTTCTGCGATGGCCGTTTCAGTAGGATCCAATTCAATTTCCACAAACTGGAGTTCTTCTCCATATATTTTATAGTCTATTTCGTGATTGCTTATCATAGTAAATTTTTTGTGAAGTTACTAACTAAATGGCACCGATAAAATAAAAAAGCCGCCCTAATTCAAGAGCGGCATTCAAATCAATATTTTCAACCACTATTTTAGAGCCAGCTTTCGTTCCACTTTTCGGTGGCCCGGCTTCCCCTAGCCTTTCTACGTTTTACATCCCTGCGGTGTTTAATCATTGTAATTACCATCAACGGCATAAACAATAATGTTAGCGGCGGAATACCCAGCATACTAATCCATTTTCCTCCAAACATTCTGCGCATTGGCCTTCTCAACCTTTCCGCAATCAGGTACATAGCTGGTACCATAATCAGCGTCATAAAGAATGCAAAAGTTAAACCGAAAATAATGGTCCAGCTAAGTGGTTTCCAAAATCTTGCATTATCACCACCAAAGAAAATATGAGGATTGAAATCGGCAAACATTTGTACAAAATCTACATTAAAGCCAATTGCGAGCGGTATAAGGGCAAGAATAGCAGCCAATGCAGTCAATAGTACCGGAATGATACGGGTTTTGCCGGCTTTGATTACCGCTTCTCTAGTCTTCATTCCCCTTAACCTCAACTCATCCGCAAATTCAATTACCAGGATTCCGTTCTTCACTACAATTCCTGCCAGACCGATAATTCCAATGCCCGTCATTACTACCGACACCTCCATTTTGGTGATGCCAAAACCAATCAACACACCTATTACACTAAAAATAATCTCAGTTAGGATAATGACCGACTTACTGATAGAATTGAACTGTAATACTAGAATAAACAAAATCAACAATAATGCTATCACCAATGCTTTCGATAAAAAAGCCCCTGTCTCTGCCTGCTGTTCACCCTCACCAGTTTGACGGATAGTAGCATCTTCCGAATTATTGGTAAATGCTTCTATATGTTTGGCCAATTGGTTATTCACTTCTGTTGGCGTATAGCCAGACAATACATTTGAACGCAATGTTATTATCCGCTTTAAATTTTTCCGCTTCACACTACCCACTGTACTAGTAAGGTCTACTTTCACCATGCTACTGATTGGAACCCGTTTTACCATTCCGCCAGCAGCCATATCCCTAAAAACAATTTCCATATTAAGCAGGTCACTTAAACTATTGCGTTGCGTCTTTTGATTTCTAATCTGAATTTTAAACTCGTCTTCCCCTTCCTTAATTTTTGAGGCTTCCTTCCCAAACAAAGCCGATCTAATTTGCAATCCTATCTGAGCACTGCTAACTCCTGCTATGAGTGCTCTTTCGCGGTCAACGGTAAGCGTTATCTCCGGATTGTTTAAATCTACATCCATCTTCAGTTCCTCCACACCGGGCGTATTAATTGAATCCAAATAATTTTTTAACTGTACAGATGTTTTAATCAGCTCATCAAAATCTTCACTAGCTATTTCAATATTGACTGGTGGCTCAGTTGGTGGACCACTCCTTTCTTGATCTACAGAAATTTCAGTACCGGGAATCCCTTTCAACTCACTTCTAATTGCATCCAAGAAAGGGCTAGAGGATTTGCCCTTTCGCTTCTCAAATTCTACAAAAGAAATCTGCACCCTACCTAATTCACTTCGGGTAGTTCTGTCACCCGATTGAGGATCGCTGGCGCCAACTGCCACATTGGTAATCACACTTTCCACTATCGGATTCTTTTTCCCTCCTTCCATTCCCAATACATTGTAAATTCTGTTTTCTACGATATGCGTAACTGAATCAGTATACGTTACGGAAGTGCCGACCGGTAATTTTAAATATACATAAATAAAATTGGGATCCCCTCTTGGGAAAAATACGACTGGAACCTTGCGCATTCCAAAAAATACAACAGAAAGAAAAAACAGACCAATGGTAGCTAATAGGAGATAAACCGGCCTCCATCCAGTTAATGCCCATCTTAATAGATTTTCATAATGGTCCATTATCCAAGGCAATGCTTTATTTTGAAAACGATGAATGGCTGTATCCAATACATATTTATTAAATACCATCAGCACTGCAAAAAATAATAATAAATTACCAAAGAAATGGTAGGCACTTCCAGCGTTAACAAGGTCCGTTCCGGTTACAATTCCTTCCATTGAGGCATTTTTAATCATGCCAATGCTATTGAAGATGATTCCAACAATAACAATTATCCAAAAAATTGGGTTTTTGAAAATAGCATTTTTCGGTTGCTTTTCTCCGTCAGGATGATTCATAAAATCAACTGCAAAAACAGGATTAATTATGAAAGCAACAATCAGAGAGGCAGATAAGGTAAAAATGAGCATGGTGGGCAGATAGACCATAAATTTACCGATGATCCCAGGCCAAAAAAGCAATGGAAAAAAGGGCGCCAAGGTAGTAAGTGTTCCGGCTAAGACCGGTACCCATACTTCTCCTGCGGCCATTCTGGCGCTCTTTTGAGCATTCAAACGCCCATTTCCCTCAATAAAAATCCGATGCGTATTTTCTATCACTACAATAGCGTCGTCCACAATAATACCCAAGCCAAAAAGCAGTGCAAATAAAACAATGAAATTTAAAGTTACATGCGTTCCAACAATCATATCTGCAGCCGGCAAGAACATGAATGCCACAAACATACTGAGCGGCACACTAAGGGCAACAAAGAAAGCATTGGTAACGCCCATAAAAAACATCAGAATAATCAGCACGAGAATAAAGCCAATTACAATAGAGTTCACCAAGTCATGAAAGGAAGTTCTCGTTTGTTTGCTTTGATCACCGGTTATAACTACTGTCAGGTCTTTAGGGAAATCTTTCTCCAACATTTCCTTCACAATTGCCTTAACGCCATCACTGGTTTCAATCAAATTTTCACCAGCACGTTTTATAATATTAAGGGTGATTACATTTTGTCCATTCAGCCTTGCAAAACTTTCCCGCTCCTTAATCGTATCTCTTATAACAGCAATATCTTTTAGGTAAATAGGATAACCGGATGTATTTCTAACCAGCACTTTTTCAATATCCATGGCTGTTTTAAACTGACCCTTCAATTGAATGTTTCTGCGCATATTTCCCAGTTCCAACAAGCCTCCGCTAATATCGAGGTTCTCCCTGCTCACTGCATTGGCAATGTCATCATAGGTGACATTGGCTGCCTGCATACGATAATTATCTACATTAATTTGAAACTCCCGCTCTGGCGCCCCCACTAAGTCTACCCGATTTAATTGCTTCAATTCCTCTATCTTACCCTGCAAGTCAGATGCATACTTTTCCAATCTAACTAGGTCATAGTTTCCGCTTACATTTACATACATGATGGGCTGCTCACTTAAACTAATTTCCAGCGCCGTTGGCTCCTGCGTAAGGTCCTTGGGCAGATCTTTTTTCGCCTTATCAATCGCATCTTTTACTTTCTGAAGTGCCACATCAGGTTTTGAACTTGTTTCGAACTCTACCGTAATGGCAGAATAATCTTGCTGAGAACTACTAGTCACTTTTTTTATTCTGGCTCCGGTAATCCCTTTAATCTGTTTTTCGATTGGTTTGGTTACTAGATTCTCGATATCCTTTGGCGAATTGCCTACATAAACCGTTTGTACATAAATGGTAGGAATTACAATGTCTGGAAACTGTTCTTTTGGCAATGTTACGAATTGGTAGACCCCTGCCATCGTTACAAATAATGTCAGTAAATAGACAGATGTTTTATTTTTAATACTCCAGGTACTAGGGCCAAATTCTTTAAATTTTTCCTTTAGATTGTCTACTACATTCATACAATTATTATTTTTCGATTACCTCAATGTGGTTAAACATTGATGGGGATTTTTCTTATGGTTTATTCCCCAATAAATAGGTGGGGAACATGCTCTTATTATTAAAAAAACGACGGCTACTTATTAACTAAGAAAATATCTAGTGGCAGTATTTACACCTGATGAATGAATTGCTTCATTCAAGTTGGCCTTCAATATTCCTTTGAAAAAAATCCTGCAACTTCATGCTTTACCTAACCGTTATAGTTTGCCCTTCATATAAACTTTGAAAGCCGCCTGTTATCAGTACATCGCCTACTTTTAACCCTGTTTTCACTTCCAGCATTTCTCCGCTGATGAGTCCGATATTGACAGGTCGTTTGCGGGCGATCAGCTTTCCAGCCTCAGTAGAGGCCACCATTACAAATTTTCCATTTTCATCATTTTGTAAGGTGCCGACTGGTACGCTAATTACACTAGCAGCTGAATAATCCTTGATTTTCATTAACGCAATCTGATTTGGTTTTATCGAAGGGTCGGTAGGTAGCTTCGCCTCTACCACAAAGCCTCTTGACAATGGGTCGATGGACGCGCCTACAAAAGTCAACTTTCCACTAAAGGTTTTGTTAAGATCCTGCACTAGGGTTTCAACCGGTGTTCCATTGGCTACATTGGCCAAATAATTTTCGGGGATAATGCCAACTACCTTGAGTGCGCTATTATTCACAATTTTTATCTGAGCTATTCCAAGGGCACTCATTCCTTGAAAAATTTCACCCACCTTAATGTTTACTTCATTGGCAATACCATCTACATCACTAATCACAGTAGTAGTTTTAAGTTGCTCTTGAATTATTTTTATATTTTCCTCCGTAGCTTTCAACTGGTTTTCCAATGTAGCCACATTGTTTTTAGCGGTTATCAATTGTACCTCGGAACCAATATTTTGTTCCCAAAGATTTTTTTGCCTTTGATAAATATTTTTAGCGAAAGCCAATTGTGTTTTGATACTCTCGATTCCCTGTAATGCAGCTGCAACATTCTGGCGAACAATTGCATCGTCGAGCTTTAATAGCAACTGGCCTTTTTTTACATAACTTCCCTTTTGAACATAAATAGCTTTTACCTGTCCCGGAGCCCCTCTAGGAGTAATGATACTTGTATTTTCAGCGTCAATTTTTCCTTGCAGTTCAATGAAGTGATCAAAATTGGCAAGTTGCAAAGTCTTTACTGAAACCAACTTTGCCTTTTGCGCACCAGCATTTGCAGGATCGAGTTGATTGATTTCTCCTTGGACGGTTTTTATCTGTTCCTCCAACTTGGATTTTTCAGTTTTTAATTTTTCAAGTACTGCTCTTTTTTCTTCTACTGCTTTCCCAGTATCTCTGTTGTTGCCACCGCAGGAAGATAATAACATGATTGCAGCCAAGCTGATTACTAAATATTGCTTCATCTATTGTTGTTTTTTTATTGTTTATTGTTGATTCCTGATATTTATTTTTCAGCCCGTTTTGTAAGGCCGCTACTTAAAGTTTTCCTGCTGCTTTTAAATAATCAATTTTTGCTGAAATAGCATCGTACAAAGCGCCGAAATAATTATTTTGCGCAACCTTTAATTCGGTTTGGGCATTATAAATTTCCTGATTGCTTCCCAATCCTTCCGCATACTTTTTTTGTGTTATTCGAAAAACATCCTCTGCTAATTGAATATTTTGTTTTTGAGCATCCGAAGTAAGGATGGCGGTTTTCATTTTTATTCTTGCCTGGATTACTTCATTGTCCATCGACTCCTTGGCTTGCTGCAAACTATTGGTTGATTTTTCTAGCGTTAGTTTTGCACTGGCAATTTTTGACCTTCGAGCAAACCCATCAAAAATGGGAACAGCTATTTTTAAACCAATTAAAGAAGTGGTAAACCAATCTCCCTTATCGAAAAAACTAAAAGTATTTCGCTGGGCATTTTTTGAATAGGAGCCAAAGGCTGCTACCGTAGGTATTCTGCTTAAATTATATCTTTTAACATTGTAACTATTCATCTTGGCAGCTAGGGTAAACAACTGAATTTCTTTACGATCAGTATAATTGACAGTCTCTTCGAGAATATTAGATTTTAATTCTTCCTCGGTTAAGGAATCGGTAAGCACCAGCTCCTCTTTTTGAGGCATACTCATTAAAAATTTCAAACCTGCATTGCCGGCTTTGAGCTGATTAATCACCTTTTCCTTTTCAGTAGTAAGATTATTAAGTTGCACCACTAATTTGTCAACATCCAATTTTTCTGCAAAGCCATTTTTATAAATTTCCCTAGTATCGTGAAGCAGTTTTTTGAAGCGTTCTATATTGGCTTCTAAACTCGCCAATTGACTGTTGCCCACTACCAGCTGGTAATAAATTTTATAAATATTTGCTTTAATCTGTTCAGCAGTTACTTCTGCAGATTTTGTTGCCAGAGCCATCGCTGCAGTTCTAGCCTGTAGTCCTACAAACACCTGCCCGTCAAACAAAAGCTGCGAAAAATCAAGCCCTGCGCTAGATGTCCAGGGTGTTCCAAATTGAAGTGGCAGGTTTCCAAAATTACCTCCATTGGGACTAGTAATAATATTTCCACTTCCGTTTTTCACTCCTTCATCTTTTAACACTTTGTAAGTTGCAGGTGCTATAAAATTGGGTATGGACTGTACGGGCACGTTGAAATAGTGAACTGTAGTAATGCTTCCATTAATTTGAGGAAAAGCAGCAGCGGTTATTTCACGGTTGGTTTGTTCTTGTATTTTAATATCCACCAAAGCATTTTTTACCTGAACGGCATTTTTTAATCCATAATCAACCGCCTGCTTTACTGAAAATTCATTCTTTGTTTGCGCCGCCGAAAACTCCACTGCCATAACTAGCACAACACTTGTCAGCATTATTTTTACCCATCTATTTTTTCTCATGATTACTTGGTTTAATTCGCTCTTGTAGATATTGATTGATCAGTTTGTAGCCTTTTGGTGAGGCTAATCCAAAGAGAAAATGAATGATAAATTCTTCCTCTATTTGGGCAAGATTGTGTTTTAATTTATTGTGAAATTCGGGGTTGAAAGGTAGCATAATACTTTCAAGTCGATATCTTGCTAAAATGTCCAAATTAACATCCGGGCGGTACAGACCTTCCTGGATCCCCCTTTCCATATTTTCCCGGATAGTTGTATAGATATACCCATCTTTGTACTGTTGAAATTGACCAAATGCCCTAGGATGGTATTTATGCATATCATGAATCAAAGATGGATTCATGGTGCTAAATAAATCCACCACCATATCTAGTGCTAGGAAAATTTCATGGACTGCATTGATAGAAGATTGTCGATACTGCTCACAAACAGTTTGATTACGCTCTAGTTCTTCGCTGATTACCGCCACAATTAGTTCATCCTTATCTGAGTAATACTGGTAAATTGTTTTCTTACTCATTCCCAAACTGCCCGCAATATCATCCATACTTACACTACGAAGCCCATACTGCATAAAAAGGCTATGCGCTTTTTCCTTAATTCGTATTCCGGTGGCTAATTCTATCATAATAAGACGCAAAACTACGGAAACTATTTTTGTAACGACAGTTTCCGGCAAATATATTTTTATAGGCTCCTTTTGAGTTGCCTCGCATTTCAATCATTTACCTTTGTGGTGCATTTTTAGTTGAAATGAACCAATACTTATTTTAATATGCATTCAACGGTTAATTAGTCGAATTTCAGTTGACCAACAAATTATAAAAAGCTATTTATGAAAAAAACTTCCGGGTATAAAAAATTAATTCAGTTCTTTTTACAAGGACTACTGATACTTGCTCCAATTGCGATTACATTTTGGGCCATCGGTAGTCTATTTAACTTTGTGGATGGCATTTTACCCAACCTTATTCATGGTGTGATGCCCCGCCTAATGACCGATTCACAAGGCAATGTCAAGCGCATCACTGGGCTTGGTTTTGTGGTAGTAATCTCGCTGGTGATTGCAGTAGGGTATGTATCATCTAATTATATTGGTGGCAAAATTGTGGACGGTTTTGACAACCTGCTAGAAAAAACACCCGGCATTAAATTCATATATTCTACCCTCAAAGATTTTTTTGAAGCTTTCGCTGGAGAAAAAAAGAAGTTTACGCAAAATGTATTAGCCAATGTAGATGACAATGACGTGTGGCGAGTTGGATTTATTACACAGGATAATATGGAAAAATTTGGCTTTCCCGATTACGTAGCCGTTTACATTCCCATGGCCTATTCAGTAGCTGGAAATGTATATATTATACCTAAAGAACGGATAAAGCCAATTACCAATATAAGCGCTGCGCAAACGATGAAATTTGCAGTAAGTGGAGGGGTGACCGATGTGGTAGACAGTACTCCATTTGCCCAGGCCCACCAAGAAAATGAATCCTTACTGCCAGTTTGATTATGCAGCTAATTGTAATCAACTGATAAAAAATTATTTTTCATTTTACTTGCAGACAACTTCAAGGCTGCTTAATTTAAAGGTCTGTTAGAGCTGAAGCATCCCCATACCGAACCCTTTAAGTGCTAACGGCAAAATAAATTAGCCTGCCATGAAGCATTTCTTGTTGGTTTTCGCCTGCTGCCTTTTAACCTCCAGTTGCTATTGCTGGGGTTTTTTTGCACACCAAAAGATCAATTACCTAGCTGTATTTTTATTGCCTCCAGAAATGATGGTTTTCTATAAACCCAACATTGACTTCCTCTCCGAACATGCCGTGGATCCTGATAAAAGAAGATATGCAGTTCCAGAAGAAGGACCCCGGCACTATATAGATATTGATCAGTACGGTCAATATCCTTATCCCAATCTTCCCCGTTCCTGGAAAGAAGCAGTTGAGAAATTTGGCGAGGACTCACTAAAAATGTTTGGCATAGTGCCATGGCATATTCAAACGATGCTTCTCCGCCTAACGAGTGCGTTTAAGGAAAAAGATTTTGCCAAAATCATGAAAAACAGTGCAGAGATAGGACATTATATTGCAGATGCCCATGTACCCTTGCACGCCAATAGTAACCACAATGGCCAGTATACCAACCAGAAAGGCATTCATGGATTTTGGGAAAGCCGAGTACCCGAATTATTAGCGGAAAAGCAATTCAACTTCTTTATTGGAAAGGCACAATATATCGAAAACCCCGGCGCCTATATTTGGGGGAGGGTACTGGAAAGTGCCCAAGCAGCGGATTCTGTGTTGACATTTGAAAGGGAGCTTACGCGGTCATTTCCTAGCAACCAAAAATTTAGTTTCGAAAACCGAAACGGCTCATTGATCCGACAATATTCAACTGCCTTTACCATCGCTTATGACAAAATACTCAATGGGATGATAGAAAGAAGAATGCGCCTTTCTATTGCCTCTATCGCCTCCTTTTGGTATACCGCTTGGGTAAATGCAGGGCAGCCTGATTTGCGTGTTCTTTCCAAGCAGCCATTTTCAGAAACTGACAACAAGGCATTTGAACTATTGAATGAAAGCTGGAAAAACGGTTCAAAGATGATTGGAAAGCAGGAAGAGGAACATCCGGCTCCCTAAAACCCTGCCCTATTTGCCATTGGCTTGTTCAGCAATTAAACGACCTAACTATTTCACCCTCCCTGCTCGTTTTTCGGGGTGAAATTGCCTGATAAAAGAAAAAGTTTTCTTATTTCATCTACAACTTCCCTTTCATTTGGGTACTTTTGCATTCTGAAAAAAATACAATTCAACTACTAATAACAGCTATCCGTGGTACATAATTTCAATGCAGGCCCTTCTATTTTACCAAAAGAGGTTTTTCAACAAGCCGCGGAGGCCGTATTGAATTACAATAATAGTGGCCTATCTATTTTGGAATTGGGCCATCGAACCGCCAGTTTTGAGGCGGTAATGGCTGAAGCAAGGGATTTAGTTAGGGAGCTGATGCAGCTGGACGACCAGCATGAAGTATTGTTTTTGCATGGTGGTGCCTCCACTCAATTTATGCAGGTACCAATGAATTTGCTGGATGATAAAGAAACAGCTGCCTATGCTGATACGGGTGTGTGGGGAATTAAAGCGATTAAGGAGGCCAAGCTTTTCGGCAAAGTAGAGGTCGTATGCTCAGGGAAAGAAAGCAATTATACCACTATCCCGAAAGATTTTGCAGTACCCAATGATGCTGCGTATTTTCATATTACCACCAATAACACCATTTACGGAAGCCAGTGGCAAAAGATTCCTTATACGAGCATACCGCTAGTGGGAGATATGAGCAGTGATATTTTCAGTAGAGTGATTGATTTCAATGCCTTCGACCTACTATACGCTGGCGCCCAAAAAAACATGGGGCCTGCCGGAGTAAATTTGGTAGTGGTAAAGAAAAATATTCTAGGAAAAATAAAACGTGCCATCCCCACCATTATGGATTACCGCAATCACATCAACGAAGGCAGTATGCTTAATACACCGCCGGTTTTTGCTGTTTTTGTTTGTATGCTTACGCTTCGCTGGCTAAAAGCTCAAGGCGGAGTGGCTGCTATAGAAAAACTAAATGAGGCAAAGGCCGCCTTACTATATGCTGAAATTGACGAAAATCCTTTTTTTCGCGGCACGGTCAATAAGGTAGATAGAAGCAAAATGAATGTATGTTTTGTAATGAACGATTCATCCCTCGAAGCGGCTTTTCTGCGCTTAACAAAAGAAAAAAACATTGTAGGTATAGAAGGACACCGGCTTGTAGGCGGTTTCAGGGCTTCTTTATACAATGCACTACCTATTAGCAGTGTTACAGTTTTGGTAAATGCAATGAAAGAATTTGCTAGCACGCATGCATAAAAAATACAACCCATTTTAGATTAGTTAATATTTTCATGATGATCACGATTCAACCTTTTAGAGCCCTACGACCCGAAGCACAACATGCTAAACAAGTAGCATCCCGACCCTACGATGTACTCAATAGTAAAGAAGCAAAAATAGAAGCACAAGGCAACCCGAGCAGTTTTTTACACATTACCAAAAGTGAAATTGATTTGCCCGAAGACGTGGACATTCACTCTCAACAAGTATATGATGTTGCAAAAAATAATCTGGAGGCTTTCATCAGTAGGAATATTTTATTTCGTGAAAGTAAACCCTGCTATTATATCTACCGGTTAATAATGAATGGAAGAAGCCAGACAGGATTGGTTTGCGGAAGCAGTGTAGATGACTATGAAAACGATCTCATCAAAAAGCACGAGTTTACTAGGCCTGAAAAGGAAAAAGACAGAATCAACCATATTGCCACCACCGGTGCCCAAACAGGAAATGTTTTTTTAGCCTACCGAAATGTAGCAGAAATCGACGAAGTAATTAGCAAATGGCAAAAAGAAAAAAATCCAGTGTACGACCTGCTTGCAGAAGATGGTATTCAACACAGTATTTGGATAATCAACGATTCGGCTACCATCGATCTAGTTAGCGAATTGTTTAAAACCAAAGTGCCATTCACTTACATTGCCGATGGTCATCACCGGGCTGCTTCGGCAGCAAAAGTGCGAAAGGCGTTGGGCAAAGATGCGCCTGAAGGGGCCAATGTTTTTCTGACCACCTTATTTCCTTCCAACCAGTTACACATTATGGATTACAATCGGGTAGTGAAGGATTTGAATGGAGTAGGAACTGAAGAATTACTAGAAAAAATATCCAACTCCTTTACTGTAGAAAAAGTCGAAAAGGCGTTTTCTCCGGAAAAGCTTCACCAGTTTGGTTTATACATGGGTAAACAATGGTATTGCCTTACTGCAAAGGATAACACCTTCACTAACGATCCAATTGGAATTTTAGATGTAACCATTTTACAAAATAATTTGCTAGACCCACTACTCGGCATAAAGGACCAACGTACCGATCAGCGCATTGATTTTGTTGGAGGCATCCGAGGTTTAGAAGAGTTGGAAAAAAGAGTAGACAGCGGTGAAATGGCCCTTGCTATCAGCCTTCATCCTGTTAGCATTCAACAGTTGTTCGATATTGCAGATAGCGGTAATGTAATGCCGCCGAAAAGCACTTGGTTTGAACCCAAACTCAGAGATGGACTGCTTACGCACTTGATTAACTAGTCTATGATTCGTTTTATTTCAACTAACAGCTTGCTAGTTCTCACTGTGCTATATTCAATTTTATCAGCAAAATGAAAAATGAATACTGCCTCTTTTAACTAGATATCAGTACATTTATGCCGATGAAATCAATTCAAAAAGCTATTTTTTTTGCTGTACTTTTTTTTTCGGTTCAATTCTGTACTGCACAATCGGCCAAAGACTTGCAGGAAAGGGCCCGGTCCTTTATGCAACAAAATGATTTTAATAACGCCTCACTCCTGCTGAAGCGCGCTTCCATTGCCGAACCCAACAATATCGAAATCACCAAAGATCTTTCCTTAGCCTTTTATTTTCAAAAAGAATATAACAAGGGGCTCGAAGTAATAAAATTGATACTTGATAAAGAAGAAGCAGATGACCAATGCTACCAGATCGCAGGCAATCTTTATAAGCAATTGGAACAAACGAAAGAATGCGAAAAGCTATTTAAAAAAGGAATTAAAAAATTTCCAAAAAGCGGTGCGCTCTATAATGAATTAGGCGAGCTTCAATGGGCACAAAAAAATGTCGACGCCATTCAGCAGTGGGAAAAAGGTATTGAGCATGATCCAAATTATTCTAAAAATTATTACAATGCCTGCAAATATTACCAAATTACTGCAGATAAAGTAGGGAGTATATTATATGGCGAGGTGTTTGTAAATATGGAACCGCTCAGTAGCCATTCAGCAGAAATAAAATCGATTTTATTGGAGAGTTATAAGAAAATATTTACTGAAGAGGATGTAAAAAAAGAAAAAGCAGTTCAGCCTAAATATTCCAATGCTTTTATTCAAACCATCAATAAACAAAACCTGGCTGCAACAACAGAATTCAATGCTGAAAATCTTACCATGATTAGAACCCGGTTTTTATTAGACTGGACCAATGATTATGCTAGTAAATATCCAAGCCGATTGTTTGATTACCAGCGACAACTACTGCAAGAGGGGATGTTTGAAGCCTATAACCAATGGCTATTTGGTACAGTGCAAAACTTAACCGATTACCAAACTTGGGTGGCAGCTCATTCTTCGGAGTACAACGAGTTTATTCATTTTCAATCAGGAAGAATGTTTAAGATCCCCTTAGGCCAGTACTACCGGCTATCCAACTAAGTGAATGAATGATTCTTTCAGCTTTTATAGTCAACCTTTATAATAGTCATCAATTCAAGTGACTCATTTGACAAATAATAGTAGCCCCTATTTAATTTTTACTGTGATCCTTGGCAGTTGGGAAGGCTTTTTTATTTAACTTAGTCATAGTTTACGAGGAATCGGTTAAACTAACTTACTTACCGGAATCTATTTTTTACATGCTGAACGATTGTATATGAACGAAAAATCCAGATTATTTGATTTCTTGCAAAACCAATTGGAACATTTTCCAAAACCCGATATGATTGGGGGGAAAGAAAATGGGCACTGGAATTTATACAGTACTGCTGAAGTAAACTCCATCGTGAACAACTTAAGTACTGCCTTGATTCGGCTAGGCATTAGCGGAAATGACATGACAGTTGAGAAGCAGGATAAGGTTGCATTGATTAGCAAAAACAGGTCGGAATGGCTAATGCTAGATATGGCTTGTCAGCAAATAGGTGCCGTGCTTTGCCCCATCTATCCCACCACCAATGTGAATGAACTCGAATTTATTTTTAATGATGCCGGTGTAAAACTAGCCTTTATCAGCGGTCAGGAAATTTTAGATAAGGTAGAGGCTATTCGATCCCAGGTTCCTTCTCTTGTGAATGTGTATAGTTTTGATGAGCTACCAGGGGTTGCCTATTGGAAAACAATCCTACCATCGCCAGATGATTCGGATAATGTTCAATTAGAACAATTGAAGGCAACTATATCCGCTGAACATTGCGCCACTATTATTTATACTTCCGGAACTACTGGAACGCCTAAGGGGGTAATGCTTAGCCATCACAATATCGTTTCCAATATTTTGAATGCTATAAAAAGCTTCCCCTTAGAGGAGAATAAATATTCCAGATCCCTAAGTTTTTTACCATTGAATCATATTTTTGAGCGGGTAGCCTCCTACATGTATATCAGTGCTGGAATCTCTATTTATTATGCTGAGAATTTGGATACAATTGCTGAAAACTTAAAAGAAATCAAACCGGATGTATTTTGTACGGTGCCTCGACTGCTTGAAAAAGTTTACGAAAAAATTATGAGCAAGGGTGCAGAGCTGACGGGTATTAAGCGTACCTTATTTTACTGGGCAGTTGCCTTGGGCGATCAATTTGATATTTCGAAAAACCAGGGAATTTTTTACCACCTTAAACTCGCTATCGCCAATAAATTAATTTTTAATAAATGGAGAGCCGCATTGGGCAATAATATAAAATTTATCATTACCGGTGGAGCCGCTTGCCAGATTCGCCTGATACGGATTTTTACAGCCGCTAAAATTCCTATTTATGAAGGGTATGGGCCAACTGAAAATAGCCCAGTTATTAGTATCAACTGCCAATATGTTGGGGGTACCAAATTTGGCACAGTAGGGCCAATACTACAAGGGCAGCAGGTTAAGCTGGAAGCAGATGGAGAAATCTGTGTGAAGGGGCCGAGCGTAATGATGGGGTACTATAAACGGCCAGTCTTGACTGCCGAAACCATCATTGATGGATGGTTGCATACAGGCGATATAGGCGTGTTTGAAGATGGAAAATATTTAAAAATAACGGATCGTAAAAAAGAACTATTTAAAACCAGTGGCGGTAAATATGTGGCCCCGCAGCCCATCGAAAACAGAATGAAGGAATCGCCCTTTATTGAGCAGATGATGATTGTAGGTGCTGATCAGAAATTTGTAGGGGCGTTAATTGTCCCTTCTTTACCCAATCTAAAAGACTGGATGCGCCAAAAGACTATCCCCTTCACAACCAATGAAGATGCAATCAATCATCCGAAGGTATTAGCGCTTTATACGGAACTAATAGAGAGTTTTAATAAATCTTTCAACCATGTAGAGCAGGTAAAACGCTTTGAACTACTACCCGATGAATGGACCATCAACAGTGGAGAACTTACCCCAACGCTCAAGCTTAAAAGAAAGATTATAATGGAAAAATATGCCGCTGTCATTGGTCGGATCTACAGCTAAAAAACGTTGGCAAGTTGCCTTCTTTTACAAAGGACATTTTTCATGATAATTAATCAATTCAATGGGTGTTTTTTCGAACGCGTAGCCGGCGTATTTTTCTACAATTTCATCGAGAATGGCATCAATTTCTTCCACCGTTTTAAGGGTAACCAACTGGTAACGATAATCTTTTATTCCGGGCAGTCCTTTTAAATAATTGGCATAATGGCGACGCATTTCAAAAATTCCTACAATGGGACCTTTCCACTCAAAAGATTTATGGAGATGTTTTTTACACACTTCCACCCTGTCTTCGATAGAGGGCGGGGGCAATATTTCACCCGTTTTTAGAAAATGCTTGATCTCATCAAATATCCACGGGTAGCCAATGGCAGCTCTTCCAATCATAATACCATCAATGCCGTATCGATTTTTATATTCCAATGCTTTCTGTGGACTATCAATATCACCATTGCCGAATATGGGCATGGTGATACGCGGGTTATTTTTTACTTTTCCTATCAAATCCCAGTCTGCCGACCCCTTGTACATCTGCGCGCGTGTGCGCCCGTGAATGGAAAGGGCTTTAATGCCTACATCTTGTAAGCGCTCTGCCACTTCCTCTATATTCCTGTTCTCATCATCCCAGCCCAATCGAGTTTTTACCGTGACCGGCAAATTGGTAGATTTTACAACGGCTTCGGTTAAGCGCACCATCAAGTCAATATCCTTTAATACGCCTGCACCAGCCCCCCTCATAGCAACTTTTTTTACCGGACAGCCAAAATTAATGTCCAGCAAATCGGGGTTGGTAACATCCACAATTTTTGCAGCCAGTGATAAACTTTCCTCATCGCCACCAAAAATTTGAATACCTACCGGTTTTTCGTAATCAAAAATATCGAGCTTTTGACGACTCTTGATGGCATCTCTAATCAATCCTTCGCTACTAATAAATTCAGTATACATCAGATCTGCCCCCTTGTCTTTGCAAACTGCCCTAAAAGGCGGGTCACTTACATCCTCCATTGGGGCAAGCAGCAGTGGGAATTCAGGAAGTTGTATATTACCTATTGATGGCATACGATTGATTGAGGGTTCTTAAGGTTAATCTTTTGCTTAAATAAAATGAGTATAGTAAACTATCAACAGAAAACCATACGCATAAACTTTTTTGGTTGTAAATTTACGCACTTATAAGCAAACACTATGGCGCATTTGGCAACTAAACGTTTTAATTACTGGAATCAGCTGGCTGTGTTGGCTGCATTTGTAGGTGTAGGATTAATAATAGGGGGCATCATTGTTAGCATCCTTCCTTTTTTTGTAAAAATGAATCCCGGAATTACCAGTGGCAATACTGCCGCCCAGTTATTGGATAATTTATTACAACCTAAAAATGCAGCATTACTAAGATGGATTACCTTTATTACTGCCTTCTTCATGTTTTTTTTACCAACCGTTTTATATGCGTTGGTTTGCCATAAAAAACCATTTGTTCACCTGGGATTTAAAAATAATTGCAATGTAAAATCTGCTGGCGTGGTGATATTGATTATGCTAGCAGCACTTCCGCTGGTAAGTGCTTTGCAAGATTTAACAACCCTTTTACCTTGGTCAAAAGCTGCCCTTTTGAAATTTAAGGAAGCGGAAGATGCCTATAATCAACAGGTTGCTGTAATTGCAAGAATGGACAATTTTGCCGATTATATCATATCAGTAGTAGTAATTGCTTTTTTACCTGCCCTATTTGAAGAAACTTTATTTAGGGGTGGAATGCAAAATTTATTTTCCCGATGGTTTAAAAAACCCTTGTTAGCCATTGTACTTACCTCCATTATTTTCAGTGCCGTCCATGGTTCATACCTTGGATTTCTGAGCCGATTTGCACTCGGCTTTGTGCTTGGATGGATCTATTATCGCACCGGAAATATCTGGCTCAATATTATCGGTCATTTTTTTAATAATGCTTTTGCTGTAACGGCCATGTACCTTTTTACCAAACCCGGCGAACACCCCGACCCTTCCAAAATGGATGGGCAAATTCCTTTATGGGTCGGTCTTGCCAGCATTGCAGCACTTTATGGTCTATTCTCACTCTTTGACAAAGTAAGTAAAAACGAAATTGACCAGCCGGGAGAAGAAGTACTCATCCCTGGACTGGAGCCTAGCAACAACCTATTTAATTAAAATACACCAATCAAAGGGTATAATTTTTTATTTACGAACTAATAGCAATTTTTCTCTGATGGCAATCAATCTAGCTACACTAAAAACACGTTCACTAACCGCTTTTATCTTTGTGGTGGTCATGCTCGGCGGATTACTGAGAAATGAAGAGAGTTTTTTAATACTCTTCTTTTTAATTCACTTTGGCTGTTGGATTGAGTTTATTAAACTGCTGAAAAAAATTTATAAAGAAAATTATCTGCCCTACATTTTTTTCGGATTACCCTATATCAGCTTACCAATCTGCCTGCTAATAGATATCAGGATGAATTGGAGTGGTGTTGCTATATCCACAACAACTGGCATCCTGCTGCCATTGCTAATAATTTTCAGCATTTGGATCAATGATACCATGGCTTACCTGGTAGGGTCATTGATTGGGAAAACCCCTTTTTCACCCATATCCCCCAAGAAAACCTGGGAAGGAACGATTGGAGGCGCCTTACTATGTATTCTAGTAATTGGATTTGGATTCCCGGTAGTAGCCGAACATTTTTTTAACCCCATCCAACACCAACACTATTTCATCATTGCAGCTCTCTGCGCAATTTTTGGTACAGCGGGCGATTTACTGGAGAGTAAGTTAAAACGGATGGCTGATATTAAAGATAGTGGAGCTATTATGCCCGGGCATGGTGGTTTTCTAGATCGATTCGACTCTTTATTAGTAGCCACTCCATTTGTTTGGCTATTCTTGAAATTATTTTTATAATCAATTGCCTTGCGCCCTAATGCAGTAGGCTTATCTTTGCCACTCAACTTAATTAAGCATGACAATTCACAGAGAAGGTTACACAAGTATCGCCATAGGCACGATCGTATTTTTTATTTTGAATTTACTTTTTTTTTACTTTTTTAGTGCTTCAGTACCTATACTCACCGGCATACTCTTTTTTATAACCCTAGGTCTATTGCTTTTCCTAATTTCATTTTTTCGGATACCCAATCGCATACTCACCCTAAATGACAATGCCATTATAGCGCCTGCTGATGGAAAGGTGGTAGTAATTGAAGAGGTGACAGATTCAGAATACTTTAAGGACAAACGACTTCAGGTATCTATTTTTATGAGTCCCGCCAATGTGCACGTTAACAGAAACCCTATCAGTGGCGAAGTGGTGTATAATCAATACCACAAGGGTAAATACCTTGTAGCCTGGCATCCGAAATCATCTACCGAAAATGAAAGGCACTCTGTAGTAATCAGAAAAGGGAATATCGAAATCTTAGTAAAACAGATTGCCGGAGCACTAGCAAAACGCATCGTGAATTATTTGCAGGTAGGCCAGCAGGTGAGCCAGACAGCAGAAATGGGATTTATCAAATTTGGCAGCCGGGTAGATCTCTTGTTGCCTGTAGGTACCAAAATTAATGTAGCGCTAAACCAGTCAGTACAAGGAGGAGTAACCGTTATTGCCACCTTACCTACTGAAGGCTAATGATTGCATGGTTTTCTAACCAATTTAGTCAACATTAATTTGCCTTACAGCCTGCCAGTTTTGCGTGTCGAAATAAATAGATGCAAATTATTTATATAATTTTAACATCCACAGCTTTTGCAATTGCTAAAAAGCAATTATTTTCACATTACATAAAATCAACTCAAATGAAAAAAATAATTCTATTGGCTACTGCAGCCTTATTGATTACCGGGATAAGCTTTGCCGAAAAAGGAAAAAAGAAAAAATGTGC